>NZ_CEZLMY010000077.1:0-2951 GCF_983033635.1 Psychromonas sp.
GAGCGGGTAAAGTAACTGGGTTACCATTTTTATCCACAATATCGAAAGTAATATCACCGCCAGGGACAACCCCCGTAATAACGATCTCCAACGGATTATCAGCATCCATATATAACTTATCAAGCGGATTATTAAGCGCACTTGTACGTAATACGGCATCGCCTGTATTTGTATCCGCAGCGACTGTTTTAATTTCAGCATCAGCAGCCGCAACCTTTTCCGGATCTTTATGCAGTAAAGTTGCTTCTTGTGCTGCTAAGCGTGTCGGACGCAGTGTAAATGCTTTGCCAATTTGTGGTTGATCGAGAGCGTTAATCGAATCAATGCCTAAACTCAATCCCGAATTTGGGATTTCAATACGCTGTGTGCTAGTCAGATCTACTGGCCCTAACACTTGTGTGTTGCCCGTTGTTTTATTGGTTACAACAAATCCAATCTCTTCAGGTGGACCTGCTGCATAATGATTGACAACTAAGTCATAATCATCGGGTGAAAGCTGACTGAGATCATCAACACGCAAACTCAGTTGTGCACTGCCCAAACCATCATTATGCGCCAAAACACGATCTCTCATTGCTTGATTGGAATTAATATCATTAAACAGATTATCACCAATCTGCCCATCCAGCGTCTGCCCCTCTTTCTGCTGCTCATTAATAGAATGGGTTAAACCGATAATATTTTGCCCGAGTTGATTAAATGCACGATCCAAATCGTTATCTCGCGTATCAAACATAGCGGCTACTTTGCCGCCTAATCGGCTGCCATCCATTTTGACAATATTGCCGTTGATGTTAATTGCCATATCTTTACGAGAAGGATCCGGATCGCCGTTTACAGCAATAACATTTAATGATTCATTGCCCATCACTAACGCCTGGCCGCTCCCCATATAGATATTGACCATACCGTTATCAGCCTGCACAACGGAAACATTCACTAATTCACTGAGCTCGGTGATAGCTTGATCTCGTTGATCCAACAGATCATTGGCATTACTTTGCCCGCCGCTGCCTAAAACAGCTGAAATTTGTTCATTGATGTTTGCTAAATTATCTGCCAGCGTCGTAATGGTCGCCGCGGTATTGACAATGTCGTTATTAAGACCTGTATATTGAATTTCAAGATTGTCATAAAGGCGATTATATTGATTAATCATATTCGCTGAAGACTCGAGGAAAACGGTACGGGACTCAAGCATATTAGGGTGATCGGCGACACCATTAAGCGTTTCAAATACATTTAAAACAGGCTTAGTTACTGAGGTACCTTCATTTGAAAATAACATATCCAGTTGACTGGTTTGCGCATAGATCTCTTTGGAATAACCATATTGCGAGGTATTCATAATATTTTCAGTGAAGGCGAATTGATCGTACGCGCGCTCAATTCCCGTCACCATCGCACCTTGACCGATAAAATAATTACCGTATCGTTCCGAGCCCGCCGTTGAAACTTGTACTGTTTGGCGTGAATAACCAGCAGTATTGACGTTGGCAATATTATTCCCGGTAGTGGCAAGGCTTGCTTGTGATGAATATATTCCCGACAAACCAATTTGAAATAGATCAGTCATTGAAATTTCCTCCAGCTAAAACTGCTTGAAACTCTTCGTTTTGCATGATTTTTTTAATTTTTTCTGCGTATTGCGGATCGGTTGCATATCCAGCCTGCTGCAGTTCTTCAATGTAGCCCTGCGCATCTTTACCTTGCTTTAGTGCACCTTGATAACGCTTATTAGTTGTAATGAAATCGCGGTAATCATCAAAACTCTGCGCCAGAGAGTCATACGCTCTAAAGTTAGAACGACGCTTAACGCCCACGCCACCTTCAACTTCTAAGCTGCTTTTTGCCACTTTATCCCCCTGCCAGCTATTATTCGCTTTAATATTAAAGAGGTTAAAACTGCTTTGATTATCGCTTGTATTAATGATCTTTTTACCCCAGCCCGTTTCAAGTGCTGATTGTGCGACTAATACTGCTGGCGAAATACCTAAAACCTGAGCCGCTTTTTTGGCGTACGGCAGTAATGCGTCAATAAATGATTTTTTATCTGTAAATTCCGGTTGTTTTTTATCCCTGAATTCCGGTTCTTTCTTTTGCTCAGCAAACAAAGTTGCAGAGGTCATTTTATCGGGTTTATTGAGATCAACAGCCGGTAAGGCTTTTTCTAAATCGATCATCTGTTGCTGTTGATTATTTGGCATATTTAACTGCTCCATTGGCACTGATTTAGCTACTGCAATAGAGCTTGGATCAAGCTGTCTCACTAATGCGTCAGCAAGGCCTAACGAACCATGGCGACTGATATCAAGTGCTAGCTGTTTATCTTGCATATCAGTATAGAATTTTGTCTGCTTGTTATTAAACGGGCTATCGGTTTCAAATGCTTCATTTGCTTGACGCATCGATTTAATCAACATAGTGGCGAACATCGACTCAAATTGGTTTGCCACCTCTCTAATCGAATCTTTGCTATTACCTTGGGCTTTTTGACGCAACTGGTCTAAACCTTGTAAATCAAAGTAATTGCTTGCTTGTGTCACTGCCTGATTAGCCATTTTCAGCCCCGTTTATTATCTATTACAACTCTTTAAACAAATAAAGCAAAAATAGTGCCATTATTTTTCACTACAGGGTTTTAGATATTAATTAATTACCTTTATAAAAATTTACAGTCACGTAGAATGCCCTCTTTTTTCCATAAAGGACTATATATGATTAACCCAGTTTTACTTTCGGTATGCGTAATGCTTGCGCTATCTTTAATGCGCATTAATGTTGTGGTGGCCTTAACGCTCAGCGCATTAATTGGCGGTTTAAGTGCAGGTATGTCAATAACCGATACTGTCAGTGCTTTTGAAGGCGGACTTGGCGGCGGTGCAACTATCGCGTTAAGTTACGCAATGTTAGGCGCATTTGCGGTGGCAATTTCTAAATCAGGCATTACC
>NZ_CEZLMY010000077.1:2961-15923 GCF_983033635.1 Psychromonas sp.
CTGTTAGCACAAACTGTTATTAAAAAAATTCATGGCAGACACCCGGATCATCTCACTAATGTCATCAAATATTCAGTACTTGGTTTGATTTTATTAATGGCTGTCTCCTCACAAAATATAATCCCTGTACATATCGCTTTTATTCCAATTTTAATTCCACCGTTATTGGCTGTGTTTAGCAAATTACGTTTAGACAGACGTTTGGTCGCATGTGTATTAACCTTTGGTTTAATCACCCCATATATGGTTTTACCTGTTGGTTTTGGTGGTATCTTTTTACATAATATTTTATTAAAAAACTTACATGAAAACGGCTTAGATGTAACAGCAAGCCAAGTACCTACAGCAATGATTTTGCCAGCATTAGGCATGCTCACAGGTCTATTTATTGCGGTGTTTTTTAGTTACCGTAGACCGCGAATTTACCCGCAAACAGAGCCTGTTATTAAGCAAGCTGAACACAAACAATTAGATAAACGCCATATAGCAGTCGCGGTAGTGGCAATTATCGCAACATTAGTGACACAGCTTTTATCAGGTTCAATGATCATCGGTGCATTAGCTGGTTTTGTGGTATTTACTGTAGGTGGCGTTATCGCATGGAAAGAAACACATGACGTATTCACTAAAGGTGTACACATGATGGCGATGATAGGTTTTATTATGATTGCAGCGGCTGGTTTTGCGGCCGTTATGAAAGCCACTGGCGGGGTTGAAACTTTAGTTGAAATGCTTTCTTCTACTATTGGTCACAATAAACCATTAGCCGCGTTATTAATGCTTATTGTCGGTTTGCTTGTAACCATGGGCATTGGCTCTTCATTTTCTACCATTCCAATTATTGCCACAATTTACGTGCCCCTTGCGATTGCATTTGGCTTCTCACCTATGGCAACTATTGCCTTAGTGGGTACAGCGGCTGCGCTTGGAGATGCCGGTTCACCGGCCTCAGATTCAACCTTAGGACCAACATCGGGGTTAAATGCGGATGACAAACATGACCATATTTGGGATACCGTTGTACCAACATTTATTCACTACAACCTGCCATTGATTGTATTTGGCTGGCTTGCAGCAATGAGCTTATAGCTTTTACTTCTTAATAAAAAAGGGGATGTAGCATTACTACATCCCCTTTTTTATCTGTAACTAATTTTAGATAATTATAAGCTCACCCTGCAATGCACCAGCTTGTTTCAGCGCTTCTAAAATCGCCATTAAATCACCAGGTGCTAAACCAACCTCATTTACTGCGCGCACTAAATCATTAAGACTCACGCCAGCATCAAACTTAAACATTCTACTATCTTCTCTAGTGATATTTATGGTGCTGTTATCCACCACTTCTGTTCTACCACCTGCAAATGCATTGGGTTGTGAGACCTCTCTGTTTTCACTGACAGTCACACTCACGCCACCATGAGTGATTGCAGCGGGTAAGAGCTTAACATCTTGGCCGATGACTATTGTACCAGTGCGAGAATTAACAATAATTTTTGCATTGCTGCGCGCTGGTTCAAACTCTAAATTTTCTAAGGTTGATAAATAAGAAACTCGCTGCGAAATATTACGTGGTGCAAGCACTTGAACTGATGTCGCATCTAATAATGTTGCCGTATCAGGGCCGACTAAGTTATTAATTGTATCCGCCATTCTCTTGGCGGTTGTAAAATCCGACTGGTGTAAATTAAAGGTAATGCTATCTCCTTGTGAAAAAGGAGATTTAACTTCACGCTCAACAATCGCACCATTGGAAATACGACCGACAGTGGGAGTATTGATTACAACTTTTGAACCATCGGCACCTTCCGCACCTAAACCGCCGACCACTAAACTACCTTGTGCAAGAGCATAAACATTACCATCCACCCCTTTTAAAAAGGTTTGTAGCAGCTCACCACCACGCAGACTTTTGGCTTCACCAATGGCTGACACGGTAACGTCAATTTTCTGACCTCGTTTAGTAAAGGCTTTTAATTCAGCGGTGATCGCAACAGGCGCGACATTTTTAATTTTTAATTTTTCACCGACGGGAATATTGATACCAAAATTACGCAGCATAGTCGCAAACGCCTGCTCAGTAAACTTACTACTTTTTTCACCAGTCCCAGGTAAACCGACCACCAGACCATAACCGACCAGCTGGTTACTACGTACCCCCTGCACACTGGCAAGATCTTTAATACGCGCGGCATAACTCGGTGTTAAAAAAGTCATGAGTAAAACAGACAATAGTAATCGCGAGATTGATTTCATAATTAGTTCCTTGTTTTAACCTTTACACTTTGAACTTAAAGCGGCCAGTATGGGCCATTAAAGAATGCGGTTAACCAACCCTGTTCTTGTGTATTTGCAAAATCACCTGTGCCGCCATACTGAATACGTGCATTAGCAACCCGCATTGATGAGACGGAGTTGTCTGATCTGACATCTTCTGAACGGATCACCCCTTTTATGCGCACAAACTCTTCACCGTTATTAAGCATTAGCCATTTTTCACCACGAATTTCTAAATTGCCATTAGTTAATACGCGCGTGACATTAACTGTGATACTCCCCTGCAAACTGTTACTTTGATCTGCATCCGCATCACCTTCAAACTTGCTATCCTGACTTCCACCTATAGCGAGACCTGAAAGTGACATTGGATTTGTACCTGAGCCGGGTAGTGTCATCTGATCTATATCCAGATTATAGCTATTGCTCTTCTCTTGACTACTGCCCGCTTTTTTCTTCGCTGAGGTTGCTTCCTCTAAATAGACAGTGATGATGTCACCAATACGATGTGCTTTAATATCTGAATAAAGATTATTTGCGTAACTGTCCTGGAACATTGATCCTGTAGTGGCGATATCATAATCAGGTTCAACCGGCTCGACAGGGATAAATTCAGGATCATCTTTTACCGTTTCGTTAGGCAGAGAAGTACAACCCGCTAATAAAGTAAGGCTAATCAATAGTGTTAGTTTAAACATAATTCACCACCTATTATAATTGCTGACTAACGTAAGAGAGCATTTCATCAACGGCAGAAATCACTTTGGAGTTCATTTCATAAACGCGTTGGCTTTCAATTAAGTTCACTAACTCTTCAGTTACATTAACATTCGATGTTTCAAGCATACCTTGACGTAAAAAACCCATGCCGTCTCCACCAGGCACACCTTGCAGTGGCGCACCACTTGCGCCTGTTTCTGTATATAAATTTTCGCCAATCGGCTCGAGCCCAGATGGGTTAACAAAATCATTTACATTTAGCTGACCAACCACTTGATTCTCGGCTTGCCCGGCAATGCGCACGGAGACTTCCCCTTCCGCACCAACACTGATTGATAGGGCATTCGTTGGGATTTGCACTTGCGGTAATAGTGGGTAGCCCGATCCAGGGGTGACAATAATCCCCTCTTCATTTAACTGAAACTGACCATTACGCGTATAACCTGAGCTGCCATCGGGCATCTCGATTTCAAAAAAACCACGCCCGTCAATCATAATATCTAATGAGTTATTGGTAGTTAGTGCATTACCTTGCGAAAAATTCTTCTGCACCGCCACCACTTTTGCACCGGAGCCAAGCATTAAACCGGATGGCAACTTAGTATTTTGTGTGGCATTAGCACCAGGCTGATTAATATTCTGGTAAAGCAGATCTTCAAATACCGCACGACTTTTTTTAAAGCCAACGGTACTGGCATTGGCCAGATTATTGGAAATAGTTGCCACGTTAGTTTGTTGGGCATCTAACCCTGTTTTACTTATCCATAAAGCGGGATGCATAACCTTTCTCCTTAATTTTTTGAATACTGCTTGTTTAATCCAGATCTAGTGCTGAATTAAACAACACGTAAGAGTGATTCTGAACTCTTGTCTATCTCTTCCGCTTTCTTCATCATTTTAATTTGCATTTCAAATTGGCGTTGTAAATTAATCAAACTGGTTAACTCACTGCTTAAATTCACATTAGAAGCTTCAAGGCTGCCACTTTGTAGTGATACCTGCTCATCGAATTCAGGCTCTGCACCGTCGATACGTCTAAATAATCCATCTTGACCGCGCATAATATCTTTAACATTAGGATTTGCGAGTTTCAGCTGGGCAACCTCTTCCATTGCATCCGCTGGCGCACCTTCCGGGCGAACTTCGACCATTCCATCTTTACGAATGCTAAATTTTTCAACGGGTAATGGAATATAAACAGGATTGCCTTGCTGGTCTAATACTTGATTGCCCTTGGCATCCACCAAATAACTTTCTTGGTTAATATTTAAACCGCCAGAGCGGGTCATCGCCTGACCGCCTAATTGTGATTCAACCACTAACCAACCGTTCCCTTGAATGGCAACATCCAAATCTCGTCCGGTCATTTGCAGTGCACCGCTTTCAAAGTTTTGCCCCGGCTCTTCTGCCACGGCAAAAACGCGAGTCGGTAATCCTTGACCGTAAACCTGCATGCTGCGCGCCTGTTCAAAGCTCGCTTTAAAGCCTGTTTTATTTGCATTTGCAAGATTATTACCATGAATTGCCAAAGCATTCATACTCTCTTTGGCACCGGACATTGAGATATAAAGAAAGCGATCCATTTTGATTCCTTAACCGATTTAAAATCGATACCACGATTTAGTTCTATTACCAGTAGAAATGCAAAAGTTATGCCAACAAATATTTATAATGAGAGATAAACAAAAACGCACCTGAATAGGTGCGTTTTAGAGATGATAAACAAGACAAGCTGCTGATTATCTAATCTGCAAGATAGTTTGTTGCAATGTGTTATTAATTTCCAATGCACGTGAATTGGCTTGGAAGTTACGTTGCGCGGTGATCAAATCAACCAACTCTGTCGTTAAATTGACGTTTGACTGTTCAAGCGCTGCTGAGTTAATCGTACCAAATGAACCGGACGCAGCTTCACCGGCAATTGGGTCACCGGAATTTTGCGAAGCAATCCAACTCGATCCTGTTTGCGAAAGGCCTTGTTCATTACGAAAGCGGACAATTGCAACACGTGATAAAGGTTGTGAAGTACCGTTACTGTAGGTGGCTTTCACTAAACCATCACTACCAATCTCAACCCCGGTTAATCGCCCTACTGTTAAACCGTTTTGATCTAAAGCGGTCACTTCAAATGAAGAGGCAAATTGGGTTGGTTCTTGAAAGTTTAAAGTAAAACGCTGTGAACCATCTGCACCGGGATCTAAAATACCCGCACCATCACCACCTACAGGTGTACTTGGATCATCCACCCCTAGCGCTTGAAAGGTTAAGTTTGCTGGTGAACTCCCCGTATAACCGCCGACCGCATCAAAAGTTAATACCGCGCCGGAACGTGTAACACCATTTGCATCAATATATTCTGCATTGGCAGTTGTATCTGCTGTACCATCGTTGTCTGTATCTTGACCATAAGTAGGCGTAATTTGCCCTGGCGTTGGAAGTTGTGTTTCCCATGCCGAAACGGGTTGACCGTCAACTGTTACAAATGTTACCCATTGGTTAGTACCTGTGTATGATGCATTTTCTGGTTTTATATAATAGGTACTGGTGATATGTGACTCACCTAATGAGTCATAGATAGTTACCGATGTGGCATTATTATAAGTTGACGGATCTTCCGGATCAAAGTTAGCAGGATCTAATGGCGCGTCACCTGCAGGCAAGTTCAAGGTGATACCGATTTCAGAAGTAGAAACTGGTGTACCTGCTGTTTCAGGAATTTGAATCGGCTCAGTGGTACTTAGACTCACTGATGATGAACTTCCATCGGCATTAACCGGGAACGCTTGTAAATAGTTGCCGCTATTATCGACAATGAAATTTTCATTATTGAGTTTGAATTCGCCACCTCGCGTATAACTTAAATCGCGATCCCCTATATTACCCGATGTAGCAAAAAAACCACTGCCGGTAATCGCTAGATCAAGCGGGTTTTGTGTAAATTTTAAACTACCTTGATGAAACTGCTGCGCAACCGCGGCAATAGAAACACCATCACCCGTTTTTGTTTTACTGTTAGAAAACAGTGAGTTTGCATATACGCTATCAAACTCAGCACGTGATTCTTTAAAGCCGACAGTGCCAACATTGGCAATGTTATTTGCAGTTGTATTGAGATCTGTTTGAGCCGCCGCTATTCCACTTAATGCAACATTAAAAGACATAATATTTTCCTCTTATATATTTTCTGCAACTTCAATTGCATCTGAAAGTTTGATACCGCCTAAACCTTGCAGGTTTAGATTTACCCCTGACTGACCACCGCCTAAACTAACACTTTCTACATGTGCATATGACGCCGTCATTAATTCTTCACCTTGGCCATTAACAACACCCGTTGCTTTTAATGTGTATTGTCCGGCCTTAACACGGTTACCATCTTTATCTAAACCATCCCATGAGAACTTCTGATTACCCGCCCCAATATCACCAAGACTCATAGTACGAACAACAGCACCACTGGCATCTTCAACATTAACCATGACACTATAAGCACCGGTCGTGCTGCTGATTGAACCAGATACATCACCGGTTTCCGGCAGATAAGCTTCATTACTTGGAATCAACACCTTTTTACCGACAAGTGATGAGGCTTCTAAGGCTTGACTTGAAGTTAATACCTCTTTCATACCAGCGAACTCATTACCCATAGTGGTAATACCTTCAGCTGTGGTAAACGAGGCCATTTGCGCAATCATTTCTGAGTTATCAACAGGTTTAAACGGGTCTTGATAAGCAAGTTGTTGCGATAATAAGGAAAAGAAATCATCTTGCCCTAAGTTTTGCTGGCCATCGATCTCTTTATTGGCTGCAATCTGCTCTTCTGTTAACGGAACATTTAAATTTAATGAGCTGTAATTATTTATTGATGTCATATATTACCCCTTAACCTTTGCCCATTTGCAATGTGCGACTTAACATCTGTTTGGCAGCGTCTGCAATCTGCACATTGGTCTGGTAAGAACGCGAAGCGCTGATCATATTTGCCATCTCTTCCATCACATTAACGTTTGAATGATATATAAAACCATCTTGATCTGACTTGGGATGATTTGGTGCATACTCTTTATTTAAAGGCGCATCACTTTCAATAATACCTTGCACTTTCACCCCCACATTACTGCTTAAACCTCCTTTTGCACGGTTTAATTCTGCAGCAAAAACAGGATGACGAGCACGGTAGGTTTGCTCAGCGCTGCTACTAACACTATTTGCATTTGCCAAGTTACTAGCAGTTGTATTTAGACGAACAGACTGGGCACTCATCCCCGTTGCCGATACATCCAATACTCTTAATAAACTCATAATGATTCTCCTAGCGACTGATTATTGACCTTTAATGGCTTTGCGCAAATTTGAAATTTTACTGTTTAGAAAGTCTAAACTTGCTTGATATTCCATACTGTTTTTCATAAACAAATTACGTTCAACTTCCAAATCTACGGTATTGCCATCACCAGTATCAGCTTGATTACCAGCGCGGAACAATTCACCAGACTGTGCCATAGAAAATGATTGAGCAAATTTATGGCTCTCATGTGTGCGATTTAAGAAAACACCGGAACGAGACTTGGCACTTTGCAATGCATCTTTAAAGTCAATATCCCGTGCTTTATAATTTGGTGTATCAGCATTAGAGATATTACCCGCTAAAACTTCAGTACGACGGGCACGAATGCCTAAGGTGTGCTGATGAATTCCTAATGCTTTTTCAAAGTTAATCGCCATAAATTTCTCCTCTGCAATAAACAATGCAACCCTTATGCCAAAAAATCATTAAGGGTAATAAATTTAATAATTATTAATAAATAGAGGAAAAATCGCACAAAAAAAGGACGAGCAAGAGAGAACTACAGATATTAAGGATGGCTGGCTTGGATATATTGGCAGTTAAAAGAGATGATTTTCAATTACAAAAGTTGTTGAGCTGGGTATGTGGCAAAAGTTGCCTCTTTTATTAACAACAAAGAGGCAAAGTCATAAAGGGTTGAGATTTAGCTTTTAAGCTTATAAATAATCCCGGGGTTACAGCGTATCATCTCAAACCTATCTGTTAATCCTGTTATTGATTCCGATGCCCCCAAAATCAAGTAACCACCAGGGTTTAACGCACTTGCAAACTGGTTTAAAATTTTAGATTTCACATCACTTGAAAAATAGATCAGTACATTCCGACAAAAGATAATATCGAACTTACCGAGAATCGAATAACTATCTAACAGATTGAAATTTCTAAAGCTGGTCATTTTTTTGACTTCAGCTTTAATTTGCATTTTACCTGAACCGTCATTTACACGATCAAAGAACTGTCTTTTGCGTTCATCAGACAAACCTCTTGATAATGCAAGCGTATCGTATCTCCCCGTTTTGCACTGCTCTAACATGGTATTAGAAATATCTGTACCTATGATTTGAACATTCATCCCCAAGATAGCTTTTTGTTTTTGATACTCCATTGCCGTCATCGCAATTGAGTAACCTTCCTGACCTGAAGAGCTAGCTGCTGACCACATTTTAATACTCTTTTTTTTCTCTAAAATCTCAGGAAAGATTTTTTGAGACAATAATTCAAAAGGATATTTATCACGAAACCATAAGGTCTCATTTGTGGTCATAGCGTCAATAACGGCTGTTCTCAATTCTCTATTTTTATAACTCATTGATTGATGAATTAAGTCAGATAGTTTTTGAATCGAAAACTTAGTCATTAAAGGAATCAATCGACTTTTTACAAGATATTGTTTATTTCCTCCAAGTACGATGCCGCACTGAACTTCTAAGAAATCAGAAAATTGCTTATAAATATCGTCGGAAAGAGCTCTCACAAATAGTTTCTCACTTATTTAATTATTATAATTATTATAATTATTTTGGGTCATCTAAATGAATAACCTTTTGTACCGCCGCAGCTAATTCATCAGGATTAAATTTAGCAATAAAATCATCCGCTCCTACTTTTTCGACCATAGCTTGATTGAACACGCCACTTAATGAAGTATGTAAAATAATATGTAGAGCGGCTAAATCTGGATTTGATTTAACTTCAGAAGTCAGAGTATATCCATCCATTTCCGGCATTTCCACATCAGAAATCATTAATGCGTAACGCTCTGTAACAGGTTGAGTTTTAGAGACTTCTTTTAATAAATCAAGCGCTTCTTTACCATCTTTAACCATCTCACACTCAATACCCAAGGCGGTTATTGCTCTTTGGATCTGTTTGCGGGCAACCGATGAATCATCTGCAACTAAAATTTTCTTATTGGCAACTCTCTCTTTTATACCTTCTTCAATCACATCAGCAGCCACCTCTGTATTAACTGGCGCAATTTCATCTAATACTTTTTCAACATCAAGAATTTCAACTAATGAACCATCAATATTGGTTACCGCGGTTAGGTAGTTAGAGCGCCCGACCCCGTTTGGTGGTGGCAAAACATCTTCCCAGTTGATATTAATAATGCGCTCTACAGAGCCTACTAAAAACCCCTGAACTGAACGGTTATATTCAGTAATGATAATAAAACGCTCTTCAATATTATCAATTGCACGCCCGCCCGTTGCTAAATTCATATCGATAACTGAAATAGTTTGTCCGCGAATATTCGCGATACCGCGAATTGATGGATGTAATTTAGGTAATGCCGTCAAAGGAGGACATTGCAGGACCTCTTTTACTTTAAAAACGTTAATACCGTAACGCTGAATACCGCCTAATTTAAAAAGCAGTAATTCAAGTCTATTTTCGCCAACTAACTGGGTGCGCTTATTCACTGAATCTAACACGCCTGCCATATTCTATTCCTTATCTCTTATGAGTATTTACAAGCAAAACGTTCTATAATAAAAACAATTACATTAATATTAATGGATCACCACAACGATAATCCATTAACGAATAAGGTCATTATTTTGATACGTTTTGTTATTCTTTTCCTTAGTTTAGGCTGTTCTTATACTTTTGCTGAGACTAATTACCGAAAAGAGATCGAAAAATTTGCCGAATCTCTTATTTTCGCTAAATATGAATCGTTATATGAACATAACAACAACGAAAAACTGCATATTAAAGTAGCACCATTAGATAAACGACTCACTTTTACTCCATGTGTCTCTGATCTTACAGGAGAGATTGTTGGTAATAAACTCAAAAAAAACACATCGGTCAAAGTAACCTGCCCGGATCCAAAAAAGTGGACAACCTACGTACGCGCCAGAGTGCAGTTATTATTACCGAGCATTGTTACCCGCCAGCCTCTGAGCAAAGGACAAACACTGCGTTTAGAAAATATTAAATTAATGTACGTGGAAAAATCACAAGTTAGAAGTGGCAGTTTTTCTGAAGTTTATCCGCTGATCGGAACCCGGTTAAAACGGAATTTATCCGCAAACAAAATAATTAAAGATCGGGACATCTGTTTTGTCTGCAAAAATGATAAGGTGACCATTCACGCAATTAAAAATGGCTTATCAATTAAAGCTTCTGGAATTGCACAAAGTGATGCTAATATTGGAGGCACAGTAAGAGTTAAAAATTCACGTACACAACGCATTATTGTGGGTACCGTTTCAGCGCTAAAAGAAGTACAGGTTTCATTCTGAGTTTTTGTAATTTATTACTAAAGAAAATATTATGTCTGCCGATATAATAAATACGAGATACTTTTGGAATATGATTATGAGTATAAATATAAACCGCCAAGCACCCCAGAAAAATATTGTAGTTGAGCAAAACAAAGCTCAAAAACAACAGGATGTACGCCAGCAAACTCAAACTGCGAGCAGTAGCAGTAAAGATTCCGTGCAACTTACCCCGCAAGCATTGAATTTAAACAAGATGCAAAAACAGTCATCATCAGAGCCACAGGTGAATAAACAACGCATTGAAACACTAAAAGCGGCTATCTTAAATGGTGATTATAAAATCAATACAGAGCGCTTAGCCGAAAAACTAAGTAAATTTGAAGGTGATTTTAGTAAGGCATTTGGTTAGTCAAATTAACAAGAGAACACCCTAAAATGCTATCAGCACAACTGACCCAACAATTAGAATCAATTCAAGCGTTACAGCTGACCCTTGAAGCAGAGAGCACCTGCCTAAAAGAAAAAAACTTCTCAAAGCTCAATAGCATTCTATTCAACAAACAGAAATCATTACAAGCAATCGCGGAACTTGATAAGATTTTATCTACAGCCTCATCGCAGAATGAAATCAAACAAAATGAAAATTTACTGGCACTTAAAGATGAAATTGAAAGTCAGCTTGCAGTTTGTCAAAAAATCAACGCAGTGAATGGTCAGTTAGTCGAGTTAAGCATGAAAAGTAATAAACACTTAATGCAGCTGATAAAACAAGCGACCGGCAAAAACACAGTAACCTACAATCAAAAAGGGATGCTTAGCACCGCCAGCCTTTTAGGAAAAAACATTAAAGCGTAACTTGCAGCTAACACTTTTTCATCCCTAGTAATAAATTGCCTTTTCAACATTTATCACTTGTGTATCTCTTTTATTAAACTCGGGCGCTCGTAAAAAGGAAAGGCTCTGCATATCAAGCTCCAACTCGGTGATATATACATCTCCTTGATGATAACTCTTTAATACCCTTGCCCCTCTAACTAAACCTTTTACACGACTTTCTATCTGATCATCCTGCAAACGCGATCCACTGACATTATTTTCTGCACTCAGTAAAACACCATAGATTTGCTCTGCTAACTCTTTATACGCTTCTAATTTTGACGCTTTGATGGCGTTTAACATCTGCAGGTCAAACGTTTCACCTTTTTGAGCTGCAATTGGCGCATAACCTACGGATGTAAAGCTATATTGGTAACTTTGCTGCGCTTCAACTTGGCTGTTGTCATTGCCTGATTTAGCGCATGAAAACAGCAAGAGAGCTGCAACGCTATGTAATAACGTAGAAGAGAGAGTTGAATAAAATCGAGATTGCATAATTAAGCTCCTTGCTTAGTAAAATCAGCGTCAATAGCACCTACACTACCGATCAAGCAAGAAATAAGCCAAATAAACCAAAGCATACTATTATCTATCTATTATTGAACTAAACGAACCTGAGCTTTGCCTTGTTGCGTGAATTTGCTATTACGAGAATAATATTTTTTACTTTGGTAATCGTACTCCCCTCCCACAAACATACTGTGCGGAACAAACGCACTACTGGTCGATTCAACCATATGTGAATCCACATTAACGATGCGAACATTCAAAATCAGGCCTTCTTCATTACGTGACATTGTGCCTGTTAGAATGCGCTTAACATCAATATTTTTATTTAACTTCTTCCAATCTCGCGTTAATGCAAATTCACCTTGTGGCGTTAGCTGAATATTTCCTGTTAACTTAAAATCAAGGATACGAAGATTACGAATATGCAGTTCATGAATAAACTGCTCTGAAACAGTTTGTCCAATCCAGTTTGTTACTTTGTGATCATTTAAATCAACCATAGAAGTAAGAGCAATAGATTCATTATGATATTTCTTAGGGAAGTTATAAAGCAGTTGATCTGCCATTTTACTGACAACTTCAGTCAATATTAGCGATTTTTCGCCATTAAATGAATACAAATGCCCATAGCCATTCGACTCAGTTTGCACGCCTGAGGTTTCACGGTTAGCATCGAATTGCTCAGATTTTATATCCGAGCGGCTAAAAGAGTGGGCAATATAATAATAAAGATAGTCATCATTGTTTGAACGGCGTGCTTTAACGACAGGTGTCCCCTCTTCAATTACCGGTGTATCAGACTCTTCAGGCGAAGATAAACTACACCCCTGCAACAGCAATAACGCACCAGTGATTAACAATAATTTTCTCATTCTACACCTACCTTGGACAATGAACGGCTTACATATCAAATTTATAAATTCATAAATAGTATCGGCAAATCAAAGAATAACTTTAATAAAGTTTCTCATAATAGATAAATATTAATTTCTGGTTCA
>NZ_CEZLMY010000078.1:0-12604 GCF_983033635.1 Psychromonas sp.
GAACTCTTGACCCCAACCTTGGCAAGGTTGTGCTCTACCACTGAGCTAGTGCCGCGTCACGTCTTATTTTATACTAAGCCTTGCTACATCTAATTGATGCCTGCTTCGTATGGGGTGCGATTATAGAGAGCGAACAAATGAATGCAAGCTTTTTTTGCAAAAGTACAGACAGAAAAGCTTGCTTGCTGAGTTTTTGAGCAGTTTTTGCTTTCTCGTTAATAAGAAAGCTTAATATTTAAAGAAATGTTTTTGATAATGCTGTAATTCTGATATTGATTCACGAATATCGTGCAACGCTAAATGCGTGCCTGATTTTTTATGTGCTTTAACCATCTCTGGTGCCCAGCGATAACCTAACTCTTTAATTGAGCTGACATCAATATTTCGGTAATGGAAGAATTTTTCTAATTCGGGCATATAGCGCACCATAAAACGGCGGTCTTGACTGATGCTGTTACCACATAATGGTGAAGCTCCCGCCGGCAGCCACTCTTTTAAAAATGCGAGTGTCGCTTGCTCAGCCTGAGTACAGCTAATTTCACTTTCGATAACCCGTGCAGTTAATCCCGATTTACCGTGATGCTCCGTGCACCACTCATCCATGCCATCCATTGTCTCTTTACTTTCATGAATAACAAATTCAGGCCCTTCAGCAAGAATATTTAAATCACTGTCCGTGACGACAGTTGCGATTTCGATTATTTTATCTGTATCTGGATCTAAACCGGTCATCTCCAAATCGATCCATACAAGGTTATTTTTATTCATGCTTATTGTGATCCTTTTCTCTGCTAGAGATGGCTCTTTTACTAACTTACCTAAAAAATATAGTATGATACGTGATTAATACAATATGTGATAGCTAAGGAAAACTGTGGCTAAGAAAAAACGACTCAGTAAAAATCAAGTTCGCCGTGTTCAAAGTAATCAGAATAAACGTTTGAAAAAAAATGACGACAAGCAATGGGATGAATCTGAACTTGGCCCACAACTTCAAGGCATTGTTATCAGTCGTTTTGGGCAACACGCTGATATTGAAGATGAAAATGGTAATATCGAACGCTGTAATTTACGCCGAGGGGTAAAGTCGCTAGTAACAGGCGATCGTGTTGTATGGCGTGCAGGCAATGAGGCATATCATGGCATCAGCGGTGTTGTTGAAGCGGTTCACCCGCGCACCACTGTATTAACTCGCCCTGATTATTATGATGGTATTAAACCCATTGCAGCCAATATTGATCATATTATTATAGTCAGCTCGATTGCACCTGAATTTTCACGCAATATTATTGACCGTTATTTAGTGGCTTGTGAAGATATTGGTATTACACCGATTATTGTTTTAAATAAAAGCGATCTGTTAGACGAACAATCGGCAAAAATGATTGACCAGGAGTTACAGAGTTACCGAGATATCGGTTATCAGGTTTTATATAGCTCAATGCATGGCGATGGATTAACCGCTTTAAAAAGCGTTATGAAAGATAAAATTAATATTTTTGTCGGCCAATCAGGTGTAGGTAAAACCTCGTTATTAAATATGTTATTACCCGAAGTTGACGCGATAACAGGTGAAATATCTGAAGCTTCAGGATTAGGTAAGCATACGACCACCACGGCGCGCCTTTACCATTTCCCGGAAGGTGGAGACTTGATTGACAGCCCGGGTATTCGTGAGTTTTCATTATGGCATTTAGCAGCAGATCGTATCGCCACCGGGTTTATAGAGTTCCGCCCATTTTTAGGTGAATGTCGTTTCCGTGACTGTACCCACAAAGGCGATCCTGGTTGTGCGTTAGTTGAAGCTGTTGAAACGGGTAAAATTGATGAGGCACGTTACCATAGCTTTTTACGTATCTTAGAAACCATGGATGATGCAAAAAACGCGCGTAATCGTAATCCAAACACTTATTAACAATCGAAGAAGAGAATATCATGATTGATCAGCTTAAAATTATTGGCCAGTACCTTTTACCAAAACACCTTGTTTCTCGTTTAGCAGGCAAATTAGCCGGCGCGAAAGCAGGTAAATTAACCACCTTTTTAATTAAACAGTTCATCGCTAAATTTAAAATCGATATGAGTGAAGCAAAACACTCAGATCCGGCCTGTTTTAAAACCTTTAATGACTTTTTTACGCGTGAACTGCGTGACGGCATACGCCCGATAGTTGCAGGCGAAGAAAATATTGTAATGCCGGTTGACGGTAAAGTAAGTCAGTTAGGCGATATTAAAATCGGACGACTTTTTCAAGCCAAAGGGCATGATTTCAGCTTGCGCGAACTGTTAGGCGGACGTGATGATATTGCAGCTCCATTTGATGACGGTTTATTCTCTACCATTTATCTATCTCCACAAGATTACCACCGTATTCATATGCCAATCACGGGTAAATTAGAGCAGATGATTTTTATCCCTGGTGATCTTTTTTCTGTTAATCCGTTAACCGCTGAAAATGTGCCGAACTTATTTGCACGAAATGAACGTGCCGTTGCTATTTTTTCAACAGCAATCGGACCAATGGCTATGGTATTAGTGGGAGCAACTATTGTTGCTAGTATTGAAACTGTATGGAGTGGCACCATTGCCCCAACAACAAACAAAGAGATCAGATATTGGGATTATAAAGATCAAGATATTACCCTTGAAAAAGGGGCTGAAATGGGACGTTTTAAGTTAGGCAGCACCATTGTTGCGCTATTCCCGAAAGACAGTGTTCATTTTCCGGAAGATTTACAGGCTGGCTCGGTGACACGTTTAGGTGAACTATTTGCAACCACCATTGAGACAAAATAGGAAATTTACGCGCCAATGACCCAATTATCGGCAGCACAATACTTAAAAAAAATCTTACTTGCTCCTGTTTATGAAGCAGCCGTTGAAACACCATTGCAACCGCTGAATAAGTTATCAAAGCGTTTAAATAATCAGATCTTATTAAAACGCGAAGATCTGCAGCCCGTGCATTCATTTAAATTACGGGGAGCTTATAATAAATTAGCGAATTTAACTGAGTTACAGAAACAACGTGGTGTGATCGCAGCCTCTGCGGGCAACCACGCGCAAGGTGTTGCGCTTTCAGCTAAACGAATGGGACTTAAAGCAACCATTGTAATGCCCTGCACCACCCCCGATATTAAAGTTAATTCTGTTCGCGCATTGGGTGCAACCACCGTTTTATTTGGTGATAGTTTTGATGCGGCCAGTGAGCATTGTAAAGCACTCGCCAAATTGCATAATTACACCTTGATCCACCCTTTTGATGATCCGGATGTGATTGCAGGCCAAGGTACAGTTGCCAAAGAGTTATTACAGCAAAATGCCCACCTCGATAAAATTTTTGTACCTGTTGGCGGAGGCGGTTTAGCCGCTGGTATCGCTGTATATATCAAGCAACTTTTGCCCGACATTAAAGTTATTGCGGTTGAGCCTGAAGATGCGGCTTGTTTAAAAGTGGCGCTGGATCATGGTGGACCTGTCACCTTAAGCAGAGTCGGATTATTTGCCGATGGCGTTGCCGTTAAAACAGTTGGCACTGAAACATTTCGTTTATGCCAGCAGTATATTGATCAGGTGATCACGGTCAACAGTGATGAAATTTGTGCCGCCGTTAAAGATATATTTGAAGATACCCGCGCAATCTCGGAACCTGCAGGCGCATTATCAGTTGCCGGATTAAAAAAATATTGTCAATCACATGAAGTTAAAGATCAACGCCTTGCTGCTATTTTAAGTGGCGCAAACGTCAACTTTCATGGCCTGCGTTATGTGTCCGAACGTTGCGAATTAGGTGAGCAAAAAGAGAGCATACTGGCAGTTACCATTCCTGAAAAACAGGGAGCATTTTTAGCCTTTTGTAATGAGCTTGATGGGCGCGCAATTACCGAATTTAATTATCGTTTTAATTCACGTAAAGAAGCCAATATTTTTGTTGGTATAAGAACACCACAGGGACACGATGAACTGTTGATACTAACCGAAAAATTAGCAAGCACAGGTTATTCTGTTGCAGATTTAAGTAATGATGAAATGGCAAAGTTACATGTCCGTTATATGGTTGGCGGCGCGCCAATTAGCGACTTAAAAGAGCGCTTATACAGCTTTGAATTTCCTGAGCACCCGAATGCGCTGATTAAGTTTTTAAACATGCTCGGCACCCACGCCAATATCACGCTTTTCCATTACCGCAATCATGGGGCCGCTTATGGACAGGTTCTAGCAGGTTTTGAACTAGATGAAGATATAGAGGCATTCAGTGAGCATTTAACCGAGCTTGGTTACAATTATAAAGATGAAACCGATAATCAGGCTTATCGCTTCTTTTTATCACAAGCCGATAACAGCTAAGGATCAGCAATAAATGCTCCCCTTACAACGCATTAATAAATTTATCCGCCGCTTATCACGCCGATTGACTTGGCCCATGATGCTATTTTTGGTGCTGGCACAGGCCGGCATCACTTATCTGTTGTTTGTATTTGCCGGGGAAACTGCATTAACTCAGCACCCCTTAGAGTTTATTTATTACAATATGGTAGTGGTTTCTACGGTTGGATTTGGCGATTTCAGTCCTGTCACAGATACGGGCAAGGCGATCGTTTCATTTGTACAAATCCCATCTGGGCTGATCGTTTTCGCCTCTTTTATCGGTAAAGTAACGCAACTCTTTATAAATATAGCGAGATCTAATATGAACGGTACTAATGACTTCTCTCATTACAAGGATCACATCTTACTGCTCTGCTGGGACAAACATTCAACAGAGCAGATCGTGGAACTGATTCTCGGTGATAAAAAGCGCCAGAAACGGAAAATATTATTATGTGTTACCGAGCAGATGAAAAATCCATTTCCGGATATTGACGAAGTTTCTTTTGCACGTCTGCGTACTTTTTCTGATATTGACGAACTCAAGCGTATCGCATTAAGTAAAGCACAACGTATTATCGTTGATGGCAAATCCGATGATGAAACCCTGTCTATCGCGCTCAGTATCGCCACTTACACTAGCTCGGATGCAAACATCTCTGCGCACTTTTTTGATAAAAGCAAAGCCGAGTTATTAAAAGTCCATTGCCCGCAAATTGAATGCAGCATTGATAGTAGCGCACAAATGATGGTACGAAGCATGCAGGATCCGGGCTCAAGCCAAGTAACAGAGCACTTACTTTCAACCCTGAGTGGTGCGACATTATATTGCCTGCAGACACCTGAACTTAAAAATCCGATTCATTTCGAACTGTTATTTAGCAAATTTAAAAGCAAATATGCAATGATTTTAATTGCATTAAGCCATTTTAAAAATGGTGATGATATGACATTAAATCCGGATCCGGAAACAGTTGTAAAAAGTGGCGATTTTTTACATTACATCGCCAACGAGCGAGTTGATGTCAGCGAGATAAACTGGAATGATTTTTATTAAAATAGTAAATAGAAGTTGTAAGGTATTAACAACTTTCATATCCGTTCTATAAAATATAACTTAACTTTTACTCAAGGCGGAATTAACAAGCCTCTGTTTACAAAAATATTTATGTACGCCTCGGTACTCATTTGTTTTTTACTGTTTACTAGCTTGTTGACAGTTATGACGATTTATCTATAATCGCCTCTCTTTATGTTCCTCGCTTTATAAAAGTGATGATTAAATGGGAAGCATATTTTAGCCATAAATCAGCTAAAAATAAGTATGCACTGCCCCCGCAACTGTGAATGTTTTTACAATCGAATTAACACGTAAAAATATAAGTCAGATACCAGCATAAAGAGCGTCACTGTCCATTAGCGGGTTGGCTTATGGAACGTAAATATATTCCCAAACTACTTTAAAACAGATTTTAGAGGGCTTGGAAATTCGTAATGGTGGCGAGCCAAAGAAAGTCTTTGTTGCTCAGCGCTGTTAAAAGAGAGCCACCGCCTCCAATAAAGCCAGCCACATCGAACTTTCTTATTATTAAAATTGAAATAACAAGGAAGAACCATGCCACGCCTACGTTTTACCCCAATAGCCTTAGTATTAAGCAGCATTTTCAGCACGCAAAGTTTTGCGACAGAAACAGCCGTTGAAGAGAACAACAGACAAGATGATATTGTAATTTCAGCCAGTCGTATTGAAAGCAAACGCATTGAAAGCGGCAGCTCAATTACCGTACTGGATGAGCACTACCTAAAAGAAAACCAAGCGCGCAGTGTTGCCGAAGTTTTACAGGACGTACCGGGACTTTCTGTTAACCGTAATGGCGGTTTCGGAAAAACAACTACCGTATTTATTCGTGGCGCCAACTCCAACCAAACCTTAATTATTATCGATGGAGTTGAAGTAACTGACCTTTCAAATATGACTGGCGGTTATGATTTAAGTAATTTAATGGCGGCGAATGTTGAGAGAATCGAAGTGTTAAAAGGTTCTCAAAGTGCGCTTTGGGGCAGTGATGCTATGGGTGGCGTGATTAATATTGTCACCAAAAAAGGGCAAGGGGAGCTCAATGGCAGTGCCGATTTTGAGTTTGGCAGTGATAAATTCAACAAGCAAAATATCAATGTTAATGGCGCGACAGCAACCAGCCATTATTCGCTATCTGCCAGCAACCTTGAAACTGATGGTATCAGCGCAAAAGATGAAGAAAATGGCGGCAAACAAGCCGATGCTTATGAAAACCAAACGATTGCTTTAAAAGCGGGCCATCAATTTAATGAGACCTTCGCGATTGATGGCGTGATGCGCTATAGCAAATCCGAATCTGATTATGATGCTTCTAGTGGAGATGCAGATAACTACAGTAAAAACCGCCAACGTTTGGCAAAAGTAAATGCATA
Organism: Psychromonas sp.; assembly: GCF_983033635.1. NCBI lineage: Bacteria > Pseudomonadati > Pseudomonadota > Gammaproteobacteria > Alteromonadales > Psychromonadaceae > Psychromonas > Psychromonas sp. The sequence continues at coordinate 6,820 of NZ_CEZLMY010000078.1, forward strand.
CCTTAATTTATTAAATAAGCAGTGGCAAAACCGCGCATCTGTCGCCTATTCTGATTCAAATAATCAGTGGTTTGAGCCTGCAGGTTGGAACAGTTACACTGAAGCCGAAGGCCAGAAGGTAAAAGCCGACTTACAAAGTACTTATTACTTACAAACAATGGGTGAGTATTCACAGCATATAACCCTGCTTGCTGAAACGGAACAGGATGAATATGAAAACGCATCATTTTCCGGTTTACAAGAGATGAAAAGCTCAGGCATCGTCGCCGAATACGGTATAGATTGGGCTAAAACTATTTTCTTTAACGCAGCCATTCGTCATGATTTCAACGATAGATTTGATGATACCACTACCCATCATATCGATATTTCAGCTTGGGTAAGTGACGGCACTCGTTTACATGCAAGTCAGGGAACGGGTGTTAAAAATCCGACATTTGGACAAATGTTTGGTGAAAATGCAGGTTGGGGTTATATCGGAAATCCAGATCTACAGCCAGAAACCAGTGACAGCTGGGATGCGGGTGTTGAATATAATTTTGAAAGCCTTGATGGATATGTCGATCTAACTTACTTTGATTCACGTTATACAGATATGCACGCCTATTATAGTGATCCAGAGACCTGGCAAGGTACTTACATCAACCTTGAAGATGAAGCTACCGCACGCGGTGTTGAGCTCACGGTCAACCTGAGAGTGGCGACCGATTTACGTGTTAATGCAGGTTACACTTACAGCAAAACCAGCGATGGCAGTGCGGATGATAAAACATTATTACGTCGCCCTAAAAACACTGCCAGCATCAATGCAAATTACAAATACACGGATAAATTGAGTGCCAATATTGGCGCGCGTTATGTTGGTGAACGCCGTGACAGTGTTTATGGTGAAGGAGATTTGACGCTGGATAGCTACACTGTGGTTAACATAGCAGCGGCTTATCAGGTACATAAACGCGTCTCTATTTATGGCCGCATTGAGAATGCTTTTGATACTGACTATGTCAATATCACAGGTTATAGTACTGAGCCGTTAAGCGCTTATTTGGGCGTAAGCTTTAAGTAAGTTTTATTACCTTATAAATATGGAGGGAGAAATGAATAATATTAAACTACCTGTTTTTGCCCTCCTGATATTAATTTTTATCACAGTTATCCACCTGCAGAAAGGGCCGCTATTTGCCCTTTTTGATGAAGGTTTAGGTAACTTCACCACGCAAATAGAGGGAGAAAGCTTCCCAAAAACACTTATTGATCGCACAGGTATTCAATTTGTACTGGAGGCGCCCCCTACTCGCATTATTTCGGCAACTTTAGCAACCGACCATATTCTTTCCGGTTTAATAAACCCGCAACGTTTAGTGGCGGTAAGCAGTTATGTTGATTATCCAAGCATGTCCAATATCGTTGGCTTTTTCGATAAAAGCATTAACCGTACCCAAGGAGAAATTGAATCAATGTTAGCGCTGCAACCTGATTTAGTGTTTGTCGCTTCTTATAGTAATCCTGAAACAGTGCGTTACCTGTTACGCAGTGGTATTTCGATTGTCCGCCTCAGTGAATTCAACTCATTTGCTGATATTTTTAATAATATCCGTATCGTGGCAAATATCACAGATACAAAGGCACAAGGCGAAGTGATTATTCACAATCTGGAGCAGCGAATTGCATTTATAAAAACGCAAGTTAAGGATAAACCTAAACTACGGGTACTGTATTACGACCTTAATGGCTACAGCGTTGGCGGTAATTCTTTAATGGATGAAGCAATTCAACTCTCCGGCGGCATTAATGTAGCCAATGGCGTGTTGGCCAGTGGCGAGAATAAAATTAGTGAAGAGTTAGCCATCTCCCTGCAGCCCGATGTGATTGTTATGAACCAGTGGGTATTTAACCAGAATAATGGGCAAGACTCAGCAAGCTCAATTCTGCAAAATAAAAAAGCCTGGGCGGATGTACCAGCCGTAAAAAACAATCGTCTTTATAGCGTACCGGGCATCTGGTTAAGAAGTGTCTCGCAGCATCGAATTAAAGGCGTAGAAGCAATCGCCAAACTATTACATCCTGATATCGAAATTTACCAAGAGAAAGCCCATGTTCAGTAATTTACGATCAATACAATTAGTGTTAATGCTATTAATGGTGCTGTTTATCGGCTTGACCATCTTAGGCGTATTACAGGGTCCTGCCGATATAACATTGACAAATATTTGGGCAATCTTAAAACAGGCTTTATTCAGCACTAGCGCCGCAAATATTCCAAACTGGCAAAGCAGCATTATTTTGGATGTGCGGTTACCACGGGTGATAATTGCACTGTTTGCAGGAGCGAGTTTGGCATTATGTGGCTTAGTAATGCAGGGCATGTTCCGCAATCCACTAGCGTCACCATCCGTATTAGGCGTTTCATCGGGCGCTTCATTAGGCGCGGTAATAGCAATTTATCTTGGCGCTTCTTTAGTGTCCGCTTGGGCAATTCCACTGTTTGCTTTTATTGGTGCCGGCATTTCATTAAGCATCGTTTATCGAGTGGCATCTAACCGAGGACAAACCAGTGTTGCGACCCTATTACTTTCAGGTGTAGCAATGAGCGCCCTTAACGTTGCGGCTACCTCGTTATTATTAGCCTTGTCTCTGAGTAATTGGGATGTAGCGCGCATGATCATTTATTGGACGATGGGCGGGCTCGATGGTCGCACTTGGGACCATGTTTTGATTATTTTACCGATTGTGCTGAGTGGATTTGTTTTATTACTCTTTTACAGCAAACAGTTAGACCTATTACTGCTCGGCGAACAACATGCCCTATCGGTCGGTGTTGATGTTAGAAGAACGCGCCGTAATCTATTAATTATCAGCACGGCAATGGTAGGAGCCTCCGTTTCAGTTGTCGGCGGCATAGGTTTTATCGGCCTGGTTGTGCCACATATTATGCGTTTATTATTAGGCCCTTCGCATCGTTATCTATTAGCGGCTTGCCTATTTGCAGGCGCAATTACTTTACTCGGTGCGGATCTGTTTTTAAACAGTTTTTTTAGCGAACAAGCGATCCCGCTTGGTGTGGTTACAGCAGCATTAGGTGCACCTTTCTTTCTTTTTCTTTTAATCAAACAACGTTTTGTTTTAAGTTAGTGGAGCACTCGATATGTCACCTTTAAGCTGTTTCAACCTCGCTTTCTCCTACAATAAAAAACCGTTATTAGCGGATATTAATTTAGACTTTAAAAGCGGACAATTTGTTGGTTTGATCGGCGCCAATGGTGCGGGTAAAAGTACCCTGCTGCAGCTGCTTTTAGGTTTAATAAAACAACAATCAGGTTCAGTCGCCCTTAATGGTTTAGAGATTCATTCGCAGAAACGTCGAGATATCGCCAAACAGTTAGCGTTTGTCCCGCAATCAATTGAGCTGCCCTATGCTTTTACTGTACAAGCTTTGGTGGCGATGGGAAGAAACCCATATTTAGGGCCATTTGAGTTAGAAACAGCCAAAGACAAAAAAATTATCGAACAGGCAATGTTAAAAACTGATATCGCACACCTGAAAGAGCGCATGGTAAACACCCTGTCCGGCGGTGAAAAACAGCGCGTGATTATCGCCCGCGCTCTTGCCCAACAAGCGCCGACCATTTTACTTGATGAGCCAATCGCCAGTTTAGATATCTGTCACCAAATAGAAACGCTGCAGTTAATACAATCACTTAGCAAATCAGGAAAACTTGCCCTAACTGCACTTCACGATCTTAATTTAGCAGCAAGTTATTGTGACCGTTTGATTTTGATTGGTCAAACGCATGCGGGCTCAGTGAAAACAATCATTGCCGATGGTTCACCAGAGCAGGTGCTTACACGTGAGAACCTGGCAAACTGCTTTTCTATTGAAGCCGACATTATCAAAACGAATGATAAAATTAGCCTGGCGAATATCAAGCCAATTAAAGCAAACAGCCAACAACAAAATTGCGAGACACACAGCACAACAACTACAGCGTATTAATCAATCTGCTTTGCTCAGCAGTTCGTAAGGGTTAATATATCTCTTTCAGCTGTTCACAAACTAATTTAGATACCTTAATCACCATGCATAAATCAGAGGAATAACACCAAAATGGCACTGGACAGCGCACTAAATACGGTTGCAAACACATCGATTTTTCAGGAGATCCAACAAACTATGCCGCAATGGTTTCAGCAGGGCGGAATCGTGATGTGGTTATTGCTACTTGCCTCTTTTTTAACCTCTATAGTGACATTAGAGCGCATTTTTGTATGGATAAATTACCACTTAAAACGGGAACGTTTTGTACTTCATGACTGTTTTGCCTCATTAAATCAACATCAAAAAACGGATGCATTAAAGTTTTGCCAAAAACTTGATACCCCCGCTTTGAACATGCTTGCACATGGCATAAATGCCCTGCCTTTTTCGCCAAATGAAATAATGGAATCATACGCAGAAAAACAGATAAGTTTCATGTCGCGCGGTCAATCATTGTTAGATACCGTTATCACACTTGCACCTATGCTTGGAATTTTAGGCACTGTACTGGGGATTATCGATTCATTTAATATTTTAAGTCTGCAGGGCGTAGAAAATCCAACCGCAGTTGTTGGAGGTATTGCACAGGCACTTATTTCAACCGCTATGGGGCTTTCTGTCGCATTATTAGCACTATTACCTTACAACCTGTTCCGCTCTTTTATTCAAAAACTAACGCTACGCCTTGAAAGTATTGGCAGTGAATTTTATCATGTCTGCCATCAGAAAAGCCTGATCACCAATCAGATGAGTGAAATAATGCAGATTCAAGAGGAGAGCCTGTGCGAAAGTGATTCAGCGGAGACTGCAGCAGATACCGTAGCTGAACACAGCGAGATGCCTTACCACTATGAATTTAAAGAGGGTTCAGATGAAGTAGATGTCAGCCTTCATGATGAAATGAAAGGTCTTCACAAAACCACACAAGCGTCATTAGTTGAGATGTACGAAAGTGCAGTTGATAATAGCAAAGAATTTTACGGTGTTGATGAAGTAAAACTACAAGAACAGCAACAAGCTGTCGCAGAGAAAGTCTAATGAAATTAAGTAAATCTCGTTTTCAACAACCCGCACGTATTGAACTGCTACCGCTTATTGACGTGATCTTTTTACTGCTGATTTTCTTTATTTTTGTGATGCTAAAAATGACAGTGCAAAGCAGCATTAAAGTTGATTTACCCCAATTAGTTGCAAGCACACAACAAACAAAAGAGATGCTGACCATTAGCATCAATGCTGATAATCAGGTTTTTATTAATGAGCAAAGCAGCAAGTTACAAGATGTTCTAAAACAGGTACAATCATTGCAGCAAAAAACCAAGTTGCCTATATTAATTAGAGGCGATCAGCAATCGGACTTAGGCATTGCTTTAACTATTTTGGATAAACTGCGTTCAGCCGGATTCGAACAGGTAACTTTTGCAACAGAAAAAGATAAATAGAGATAAATATTTTTTATGAAACAGATTAGTAACTACTTTCCCTTTTTTATTCTGACTATCCTACTTTATGGATTCTTTTTCTATCATCACAAGCAGTCAACTATTATCAACCCTGTTCCATTTAATTCTGGCCAGCAGGCAGTACAACTGCAATTTGTTGACGTGACAGAAGAGATATCAAAAAGCCAAGCTGAAACAGAGACTACAAAGAAAGAGGTTGAAACAGAAGTTGAAACAGAAGCTAACACCGAAACTGCAAAGAAAAAAGTTGAAAAACAGCAAAGCGAAAGCGTTGAAATCACGACGA
>NZ_CEZLMY010000078.1:12704-15767 GCF_983033635.1 Psychromonas sp.
ACTGCAAAGAAAAAAGTTGAAAAACAGCAAAGCGAAAGCGTTGAAATCACGACGACAGTAGAAAAGAAAAAAGTAATAGAAAAGCCAGTAAAAACGCTAAGTGCGACTGTTAATTCAAAAAGCCCCGCTGAAATTAAAACGGCCAATCAAAAACTACAAAAAACAATTCAAGAAACAACGGCCGAAAGTGATGCAATGCTGAAAGCGGAGGTGTTTGAAGCAGATTTTCACCTTGATTTAGCTGCAGCTCAGACAGCTAAAAAATCACCGCAAAAAGCGCCGACAACTAAAACGAAAAAAGTTAAAACCATACTCACTGCAGAATCTGTAAGCAGTGAAATTTTGCAACAGCAGGCAAAAGCTAAACGTGTATTCAAAAAACAACCGCAAACAAGCAGCGCGAGCGTAATGAATCAGGGCGTATTACAGGAAGCAATAGTGGTTTCGGGCAATAAACCCACCTACCCAGAACGAGCACGAAAACGAAATCAAGAAGGCCGCGTGGTGGTAAAACTCACAGTCACCACCAAAGGAAAAGCTAAAAATCCTGAGATTATAAGCTCAAGCGGATACTCAATGTTAGATAATGCTGCGCTTCAATTTATCAGTGAAGAGCTGTTTATGCCGGCACATAAAGGTGATGAAAAAATTACGACAGAACAACTTTTTTCTTTCCGCTTTCAGTTAGAATGATCCTCTATTTCTAATATCTAAATTCTAATGACCTATTTTTAATTTCTTATTATTCTTATTAACAAAGCCTGGTAAAACGATAAATTAAGTTTGAGCTTAAATAAGACAATTTGAAGAAGGTTGGAGACACAATGAGCAAAATAAAACTTTCAACCGACAGGCTGACACCCGGCTTGTATATCAAACTGCCCTGCTCATGGGGCGGTCATCCGTTTCTTTTCGGCAGCTTCAAAATACAAGACGAAGAACAAGTCAAAGTACTGCAGTCATTAAATTTTAAACATGTTATATTTTTCCCGGAAAAAAGTGATACGGATCCGCTAGCGCCGAATGTAGAAAAAGCAGCACAAGAAAAAAATGAAGAGCAGAAAAATGATTATTTAAAAGCGCTATGGACAGAAAAAGAGCAACGCGTTGAAGAACAAAAACTGTATATCAGAAATTTAAGAAAATGTGAAAATCAATTCAAAAAATCGCTATCCGTAGTACGCGCGATTAACTTGAAACTGGAAAACCAAGGGCCGCAAGCATTATCTGATGCCACAGAATTAATTGGCAGTATCACAAATAAATTAAACGCCACTAACAATCCCGTTTTACATTTAATGGAAGAGGGTAAAGAGGGCGATAAGTACCATAGCCATGTTTTTCATGTGGCAATTTTGGCGATGATTTTAGGCAAAGCGCTGGCACTGTCAGAGCAGGAGCTAATCTACCTAGGTTTAGGGGCCCTGTTTCACGATCTGGGACTCAGTAAAATTCCCAATCAAATTCTACATAACAATCCGAAAATAACTCAAGCGGAAAAAAATTATTTAAAAATGCATGTGCGTTATGCGTTAGACAAAATCAATAATATCCCCAATTTTCCCGCGTCAGTGACCGAAATTGTCAGTCAACATCATGAATACCTTGATGGCAGTGGTTACCCGCAAAAATTAAGCGGTAAACAAATTAACTTATTGACACAAATTGTCACCATAGCCGATGAATATGACAAGCTGTGTAATCCAATTGACAAACACCCGGCTCGTACCCCTTACCATGCTTTGTCGCATCTTTATAAAAACAAAAACAAACAGCTCAACAAAGAAGTATTAGGCCTATTAATCAAAGAGTTAGGGATTTACCCGCCGGGATGTATTGTGCAGCTTTCTAATGAAAAGTTGGCACTGGTAATGAGTGTGAGCAAGGATAATATTTTACAGCCGAATGTCATGATTTATGACCCATCCATACCTAAAAGTGATGCACCCATTATTTCACTAAGCAAACTAAAGTTAAAAATTGAAAAAGTGATTTTGCCGTCGAAACTACCTGCAAATATTCAAGAATATTTAAATCCGCGCGTACGGGTAAACTATTATTTTGAACATGTGGAAGAGAGCTGATTATTAGTATTTATAATAATAAATTGAAGACAAGCAATAACGAAGCGGATACCCAGCTATTTTTTAGCTGGGCAAATTATTAAGTTTATGTCGAATGAGTTAATCGACCGATGCCATATCACCACTATCTTCGAGCCATATCTTACGATCGCCGGCACGTTTTTTAGCAAGCAACATGTCCATCATTTCCATCATTTTATCCGCGTCTTCAATGGTCAATTGTACTAAACGGCGGGTATTGGGATCCATCGTGGTTTCACGTAATTGTAACGGATTCATTTCACCCAAGCCTTTAAAGCGCTGCACATTGACTTTACCGCGTTTTTTCTCCGCTTCAATGCGATCTAACACACCATCTTTTTCCGCTTCATCTAGCGCATAATAAACTTCTTTACCGATATCGATGCGATACAGAGGAGGCATAGCCACAAAAAAGTGCCCGGCTTCGACCACGGGACGGAAGTGCTGCACAAAAAGTGCACAAATCAGTGTGGCGATATGCAGACCATCCGAATCGGCATCGGCAAGGATACAAATTTTTCCATAACGTAAACCCGACAGATCATTCGACGCAGGATCAATACCGATTGCCACTGAAATATTATGGATCTCTTCTGAATTTAAAATGATGTCAGACTCATCTTCCCAGGTATTTTTAATTTTACCTCGCAACGGCATAATTGCTTGAAACTCTCTATCCCGCGCTTGTTTAGCCGAGCCGCCAGCCGAGTCGCCTTCCACTAAAAACAGCTCGCCACGCTCCGGCTCCTGGGTTGAACAGTCAGTCAATTTCCCTGGTAGTGCTGGTCCTTGGGTTATTTTTTTACGCGCGACTTTTTTACTTTTTCGGGTACGTGTTGTTGCATTGTTAATGCAAAAATCAGCCAATAATTCCGCTTCATTTACATTGGCATTAAGCCATAAACTAAACGCATCTTTTACAACGCCAGAGACAAAAGCAGCACACTGCCTTGATGAC
>NZ_CEZLMY010000079.1:0-15760 GCF_983033635.1 Psychromonas sp.
TTACAGTTATGCGTATTTGGGGAAAAATACTCGGCGGTTTTTTTGGTTTTATGTTCGGGCATGTTTTTGGCATGTTACTGGGTATTTGGTTAGGTCATCGCTTTGATCGCGCCACGGCTATTAATTTTAATGTGCAAAATGGTCTATTTGGAAATACGATTAGCAGTCAGGAAAGGCAAAAACTATTTTTTGATAGCACATTTTCAGTGATGGGGCACATTGCCAAAGCAAAAGGGCAGGTAACACAAGCAGATATTCAAGTCGCAAATGCTTATATGGATCAAATGCGTCTTCAAGGTGAAGCCCGTGCTCAAGCCCAAGCTTCATTTGCTTCAGGTAAAGAGACTGATTTCCTACTTCAGCAAACACTATCCGAGTTTGCGAAGATGGTACGTGGTGATCGTAACGTGCTACAGATGTTTTTAGGCATCCAAGTACAAGTTGCCTACACTGATGGTGAACTTCACAGTAAAGAAAAAGAGATCTTATATAGTATTGCTGAACACTTAGGTTTTTCTCGCTTTGAATTAGATCGCTTATTACAGATGATTGAAGGCCAGCAACACTTTCATCAAGGGCAGCAGCGTCAGCAACAAGAAACAAGCGACGAAGATTCTTATAAAGTACTTGGTATTGAAGAAAGTGCCGCAGATAAAGAGATTAAACGTGCTTATCGAAAACTGATGAGTCAACATCACCCTGATAAATTAGCATCAAAAGGCTTACCTGAAGAGATGATGATGCTGGCAAAAGAAAAAGCCCAAGATATTCAACGGGCTTATGAAACGTTACGTAAATCGCGCGGTTTTAAATAAATGCTAATAAAGCTTTTGCAGCGTTATAGCCTCAAATTGCTATTTGCTTTGACCTTACTATTGGGCTTACAATTACCAAGCTTTTTACAACAGTATGAAGCTCGTTTAGATGCGCATTATCTAGAAGCGAAAAATCAATTAAATCAATATCAAGATCTTGCAGAACTCTACTTTGCAGGCAATTTGCAAGCCTTGATAACAAAACATAAAAACAGTGATGTTTTATTATTTAGTGCTGAAGCGCTGGTGATAGAAAAATTACTGAATCGTTTTAACTATTTACAAGCTCAGAAAACTTCCCTGCAAGGTCCATTAATTACGCGCTTTTATTTTTTACTTGGTGAACTTGATAGCCCCTTGTTGATCGAAACTAAAGAAAATTATAATGCTGAAATTGTCTTGAACCAGAACTCGATAATAGTGGGGTTAGTGTCAGCATTACTTTCGACTCTGTTTTTAGAGTTGTTATTTCTGCTTATAGCATATCTGCGTTTTAGCCATTTTCAGCAATACAAAGTAAAAGAGTAAGATTAATTAATTCTCTATTTTTGTATTTATCTCTTTAAATCTGTGATCTGCTTCTTTATTATGGAGCGAAATAAAATTTATTTAACCTTAGTGTTATATCACCAGCGCACTCTGAAAATGCATTTCTAAGAGCCTTGGCGATACACCCTATCTAGACTTTTAAATCGGAGCTTAATTCATGTCTACATTTGCACTTGCTTTTGGTACTGCTACTAAAAACCGTGACCAGAAAATTATTGAAGCATTTTTTCCTAATCCTCTATTAAATCCAAGTGAGGATCTTGTTGCTGTAATTGCTGCTTTAGTGGGTTATGAGAAAGGCAATCAAGAGATTGAAATCAGTTCTGAATTAGCAGAACAACTGGCTGGAGCTTTTAACGGAGCAAATGAAACTGCAAATGCTGATTTTGCAACAGCAGCCGCTAAATCTACTCAACCACTTGTATTAGTTATTTTAGCGACAGATGAAGCACCTAAAAGTGTTGCACAAGGTTACCTTAAATTACAACTTATCTCGCATCGTTTAGTTAAACCACACGGTTTAGTATTAGATGGTATTTTTGGCGTGCTGCACAATATTGCATGGACAAACAAAGGCGCGATTGATTTACCAGAGCTTGCTGATCGTCAGATTGCAGCACGTTTAAATGGTGAAACTATCATCGTTGATTGTGTTGATAAATTCCCGAAAATGGTTGATTACATTGTACCGGCAGGTGTGCGTATTGCTGATACTTCACGTGTGCGCTTAGGTGCGCATGTTGGTGAAGGCACAACAGTGATGCATGAAGGTTTTATTAACTTTAATGCAGGCACAACAGGTGTAAGCATGGTTGAAGGTCGTATCTCTGCAGGAGTTATGGTTGGTGAAGGCAGTGATATCGGTGGTGGTGCATCTATCATGGGCACATTAAGCGGTGGCGGTAAAATGGTTATTGCGATTGGGGAAAATAGCTTATTAGGCGCAAATGCGGGCCTTGGCATCCCACTAGGTAACCGTTGTACGATTGAATCCGGCTTATATGTAACTGCTGGCTCGAAAATCAAGCTACTTGATAAAGAAGGCAAAGAAGCTGGATTTGCAAAAGCGCGTGAATTGGCAAATAAAGATGATCTGCTTTTCCGTCGTAACTCAATGACAGGTCAAATTGAATGTTTGGCGAATAAAAGTGCTGTTGAACTAAACAGCATGTTACATTCAAACTAACTCATTAGTTTTATTTATTAATAATAGAAAGGGAGCTTTAATGCTCTCTTTTTTTACTCTTTTTTTGCATATTTTGCCAATGAGCGCAGAGCAGCTTGCAGAGCGGGATCCGCATCATCAGCTAATGCTAAAAATGACTGTGCGACATCGTTAGACATTTTACTGGCACGTTTAATCACCTTTTTCTGGCTGTTCTTCGGCTTGGCAGTTACCTGTTTTAATGTTGGATTTACTTTTATTTTAATATTTAGCAGTCCTGGAACTTGCTGTCGTAATAGAGTAAGTAGTTCACTTTGCATAAATTTCAAGCGTATCAGCCAGGTTGCATCAGGGATTTCTATAAGCAAGCTCCCATTTTGTAAATTTCCTATCCTGCAGCCTTGGATATTATGTTGTTTCAAATAGCTTTGTAGTAAACTATCCAGCTTCGTGATTAGGGTCGCATCATGCTGTAAACCACTTTTCTTCAATAGCAAAGAAACGGGTTTGGGTTGTCGGGTTCTATTCATTAATTTTATCAACAGTGAATTCAGAATTATGAGTATAACGGTTATCTATTCAAGGGAGGAAACAGAACATTCGTTTTCGCTTACAAAAAATAAATTTCTATTTATGTCTCTTCTATTTGCCACTTTGTTAATAGCTTGCGCTTGGTTTATACAAGCTCATTATCAAAGTCAGTTAAATCAATTTAAAATAACCTCTTTGCATGATAGAGATATCAGTAAAGATCAATACCTGCAACTTATTAAAGCACAAAGTGTTGAAAAATTGATCGTGCTTGCTAATAAAGTTGGCAATTTGCAGGCGCAGATGAATCGCTTAAATGCATTAGGTGAACGCGTTGTTGAAAAATCTAACTTGCCTAAAAAAGAGTTTGATTTTGACTCCGCACTGCCAATCGGTGGTATTGATATGCAGGAAAGCAGCACCGATTTTCAATTTTCTGGCTTGTTAAATCATATTGAAAACCTTGATGAACATCTAAAAAAAAGGCAGAAGCAATTAATTCAACTTGAAATTGCATTAAACAATCGCCATCTAGTTGATCAGCTGTATATTTCCGGACGACCAATAAAGGGAAAAGGGTCATGGTTATCATCTCCTTTTGGTACGCGTAAAGATCCCTTTTCAGGGCGATTAACGCGACATAAAGGTGTTGATATCGCAGGTTTTACGGGAATGCCAATTATATCAACCGCTGCGGGGCTTGTTACTGAGTCAGGAAAAAGAGGCGGCTACGGTTTGATGGTTGAAATACAGCATGGCAATGGCCTGGTAACACGTTATGCACATGCTAAATCATTAAATGTTTCTGTTGGAGATATTGTTACAAAAGGGCAGAAAGTCGCAGTTATGGGGAGTACTGGTCGTTCAACAGGGCCGCATGTACATTACGAAGTTTTAAAAAATGGTAAACAAATTAATCCTAATTATTACATTCAACGTAAAGCGGGTTAATAAAAAATATATTCAAACAATAATTAATTTTAACTGATTTTTACACTACGAGAAAAGCAAAATGATCACACAGCTAATAACAAAAATAATAGGCAGTCGTAATGACCGTTACTTAAAAAAACTACGTAAAGTAGTTGATGAAATTAATAAATTAGAGCCACAAATACAAGCTCTTTCAGATACGGAACTAAAAGCTAAAACAGCTGAATTCAAAGAACGTATCGCATCAGGCGAAAGCTTAGATTCTATTCTTGTTGAAGCATTTGCAGTTGTACGTAGCGCATCTGAGCGTGTATTTGCTATGCGTCCTTTTGATGTACAATTAATTGGCGGCATAATTTTAAATGAAAATAAAATTGCTGAAATGCGTACTGGTGAAGGTAAAACATTAACAGCAACCCTGCCGGCATACTTAAATGCATTAACGGGAAAAGGTGTGCACGTTATTACCGTCAATGATTACTTGGCTCGTCGTGATGCAGAGTGGAATGCACAGCTATTTGAATTCTTAGGTTTGACGGTCGGTATTAATTTATCCGGTATGCAAGCAGAAGAAAAACGCGCTGCTTACGCCGCTGATGTTACTTACGGCACAAATAACGAATTTGGTTTCGATTATTTACGTGACAATATGGCATTTGAAGCACAGCAGCGTGTTATGCGCCCGCTTCATTATGCGATTGTCGATGAAGTTGACTCGATCTTAATTGACGAAGCAAGAACACCACTGATTATTTCAGGTCCAACTGATGGTGATGCAACACTTTATACTAAATTAAACACTGTTATTCCGATGTTAACCCTACAGGATCAAGAAGATACTGAAGAATACACGGGTGAGGGTGATTACACCGTTGATGAAAAAAGTAGACAGGTTTTATTAACGGAGCGCGGTCAAGAGAAAGTTGAGCGTATTTTACAAGAGCGTGGTTTGCTTGATGAAAACCAATCACTATATTCAGCTTTAAGCATCAGTTTACTGCACCATGTAAATGCAGCACTGCGTGCACACACTTTATTTGAAAAAGATGTTGATTATATCGTTAATGATAAAGGTGAAGTGGTTATTGTTGATGAGCATACTGGCCGTACAATGCCTGGTCGTCGCTGGTCTGAAGGTCTGCACCAGGCGGTTGAAGCAAAAGAGGGGGTTAACATTCAAAATGAGAACCAAACCTTAGCTTCCATTACTTTCCAAAACTTCTTCCGTTTATATGAAAAATTAGCGGGTATGACAGGTACTGCAGATACTGAAGCATTTGAGTTTCAATCTATTTACGGCTTAGAAACCATTGTTGTGCCAACCAATAAACCTATGGTTCGTATCGATAATGGTGATTTAGTTTATCTAACCGAGGAAGAAAAATATCATGCTATTATCGCTGATATCAAAACACGTTTAGAGCGCCGTCAACCTGTTCTGGTCGGTACGGTTTCGATTGAAAACTCGGAACTGTTATCAGAATTAATGCATAAAGAAAATATCAAACACAGCGTGTTAAATGCTAAATTCCATGAAAAAGAAGCGGATATTGTTGCGCAAGCTGGCGCATTAGGCTCAGTTACCATTGCAACGAATATGGCTGGTCGTGGTACCGATATCGTATTAGGTGGTAATTTACAGGCACGTCTTGAAAAGTTAGGTGAACTAACACCACAGCAGATCGAAGCGGAAACAGAAACTTGGAAAGCAGAGCATAAAATGGTGCTTGATGCGGGCGGTTTATATATTGTCGGTACGGAGCGTCATGAGTCACGCCGTATTGATAATCAACTGCGTGGTCGTTCTGGACGCCAAGGTGATGCAGGTGAAAGTCGTTTCTATTTATCAATGCAAGATTCACTGATGCGTATTTTTGCATCAGAAAAAGTATCTAATATGATGAAAAAGTTAGGTATGGAAAATGGTGAAGCGATTGAGCATCCTTGGGTTACACGTGCGATTGAAAATGCACAGCGTAAAGTTGAAGGTCGTAACTTCGATATGCGTAAATCACTACTTGATTTTGATGATGTTGCGAATGACCAGCGTAAAGTCATTTATGAGCAGCGTAATGGTGTAATGGACAGTGAAGAGATCAGCGAAACAATTAATAACATTTGGGATGATGTCTTTAACAGCTGTGTTGATGAATATGTGCCTCAACACTCATTAACAGAGCAATGGGACTTAGAAGGATTAGAGCGGCGCTTAAAGTCTGACTTCTTAATTGAATTACCTGTGCAACAGTGGTTAGTTGAAGAGCCTAACCTGCAGGAAGAAACAATTCGTGAGAATATCCTTAACCATGCAAAAGAGCTCTACACAGCTAAAAAAGAGCAAGTGGGTCAAACAATTATTGCCGGTTTTGAAAAGTCAGTAATGTTACAAACTATTGATACATTGTGGAAAGATCATCTCTCTTCAATGGATCATCTGCGTCAAGGTATCCACTTACGTGGTTACGCACAAAAAGATCCTAAGCAGGAATACAAGCGTGAATCTTTTGAGATGTTCTTAGAGATGCTTGAAAACTTGAAACATGATGTGGTGACGATTCTTTCTAAAGTGCAAGTGCAAACTAAAGAAGAAGTTGATGAAATCGCAGAGCAACGCCGTCAGGCTGAAGCAAGAGCAAAAATCGAGATGCAACATGCTCAAGCTGCTAATGGTGAAGTAAGCGAAGGTGATGAAAGTGGCCATGAGACCTTTGTTCGTCAGGATCGCAAAGTGGGTCGTAATGAACCTTGCCCATGTGGTTCAGGTAAAAAGTTCAAACAGTGTCACGGTAAATTAGCTTAATTTACTAAGTACTGATGCAACAATATTAAGGAGGCTGTTTTGAAAAACAGCCTTTTTTTTTTGTTTGTAATAACGGTTATTAACTTATTTTTAATATCCACATAACCCCATCCCTTCTTACAGAGTTAAATATTATAATCACAGGAAATTATGAAATCGTGTTCAAGTCAGTTTTGAATAATTCAAAAAATCACTTACTAGACTAGATTCTTGGTGGTTTTGTCCTCTCAGAAAATCACCTGCTAACAAGCTTATTTAATAAACTGCGACAGATATTGCCCTGACCAATCAAGGCTAGATGCTCTGTTATTATATTTACTATCTACAAAATCTACGCCGCTATAAATAAGCAAACTTCATTATCAGTTTTACTATCACACTATTTACCTGCAAATAATAAAATTTTAAATACAGAGAAAGTACAATAGCCTTGATCTGCATTATTAAGTAATAAATTGAAACTAAAAGAATAGAAGGGACGATTATTAGATGATTCTTTGGCAAACGAAAAGGATCATTTTGAGCTTTTAATAGAAGAGGCTGAGATGAAAATCATCAAGAATAAACTGTTTCAGACCTACTTATCAACATGTAAAACACTATTAATAAATAGATCTGGTTTAAAAGTAACTCGAAAAGTAATGAATATTCTCGATTAGTTTTCTGCTTAGTTAGACGACACACCCATAATGCTATAAGTGAACGTTGAATCATTCACTTGAATCACATAACTTCCTGATAGCGTACTATAAATATCGTCACCAGCTTGTTCTAAGATTCCATCATTATTGTTATCACCATAATTGTTCGACCAATCTCCATTTACATCAAACTTAAAGCGTTGCTCGTCTTGGCCATCAAAGTCCGCCGTGATTTGCCAAACATTATCAGAGACTAAAGTCATTGCACTGGCACCCCAATTATTAGGAGTACCTCGAAAGTACAACTGCTCAAAGTTTTTAGCTGTTTCTGGATTGTCGTCACCGATCTTAACCATCTTATAAGCTAGGGTCAAATCGTTTACTTCAATCCGATAAGTACCGGAAATGCTTGTGTATATATCAGCGCCAGCTTGCTCTAAAACGGCATCATTGTTACTGTCGCCGTAGTTGATCTGCCAGTCTCCATTGACATCAAACTTAAAGCGTTGTTGTGACTGACCATCAAAGTCGACCGTTATCTGCCAAGTATTATCTGCAACTAATGTCATTGCACTTGCCACCCAGCTGTTTGCTGTGCCCCTAAAGTATAACTGTGCAAAATTCTTTGCGTTGCCTCCAGTATCGACGGTTAAAATAACTTCCGCAGAGGCTGTCGCTCCTTCGTTATCTTTGACCGTGACACTTAGGGTTGTTGTTACATCAACTGTTACATCAATTGAAGCAGTAGTTTCACCATTGCTCCATAGGTAACTATCGATAGAGCCGTCCTGATCGCTAGAATTAGCAGCACTTAAACTTACAACCGTGCCTTGCTTAACCGTTTGGCTTGCAGGTGTTATTGTAGCAACAGGCGCTATATTTGGTGCAACCGTCAGGGTTATTGTGGTTGTATTTGTCGCGCCTTCATTATCGGTAACAGTGAGTGTAATAGTTTGTGTTTCATTGACAATAACCAGCAGAGTTAAACCAATGTCGCCCGTACTCCAGTTATAACTGACAATTGAACCATCACTATCACTTGATCCCGAAGCGTTAAGTGTTAGCATCGTACCTTTTGCCACAGTCTGACTACTTTGATCTATATACGCGATCGGTTTTTGGTTGCCGCTAAGTTCATCAGGTATTCCTGCTGTAACCCCACCTGTATTAAACTGCCAAATGCCATCGCTGACTGAATAGTTTTGATCACCATTATTATCCCATGCACCGGCACAGTTATTAGTGGCAAACTCAAGTTTATTATCTTCATCAAGATCAACAGTATAGGTGTACCAATTATTGCCTAAACTCAGCATTTCCACACCCGGTGCAACAGTCCATGTCACTGTGCCATCGATCGTATAATGCAAGCAAACCTTACCCCAGCTATTCGTATCTTTGTAATAAACCGTTGAACTAACAGTTTCTCCAATTATTTTTAAAGTCACGCTCGCCGTTCTAGAAGCGCCTTTATCATCAGTCACAGTAACAGTGTAAGTGCTTTTCTTATTAACGGTTACATTAATGCTGACGCTGGTTTCACCTGTACTCCAAGCATAACTAACAATACTGCCATCTTCATCACTTGAATCAGCAGCGCTTAATGTAACGACGGTGCCTGCTTCAACTTCTTGGCTGTTTGGCGTTATTACAGCAATCGGGCTTTTGTTTCCAGGTACGACACTATCGGTAAAGAAAACTTTTTCTCCCGCAATGTCACCATTGATATCTTCAACAATTTTACCCGCTTCATTTTTAAAGCGACCTGTGCCCACATAAACCTGCTGAATATCACTGCGTGTCACATTACCTTTGCTATCAGTTGCTTGCACATAATAATCCAATAGTTGATCTTGGTATTTATCAAGGTAGCTGTAATACATATCCCCAATTTTTTTAGCGGGGACTACATTAAACATTGCTTTACCAGACGGTTGCCACGCAACACCATTCATATCCGGTGTTAAATCTCGGACTTTCATCGTTACACTTTCCCAAGCGCCGACACGTGAAGGATCAACATTCGCATCTGAACTGTGCGCAGCTGGGTTATAAAGTTTAAAGGTTTTATCCGTTGCATCGGCTCGCTTGTTTTTGTGAACACGTACTTTCAATTGCAGATCGGTAATACCACTTACATCATATGCATAAGTGTAAATTGCGAATTTAGTATCTGCATAGATGGTTGCCCAACCTTCCGCTTTACTGCTGTTTGCACTACCTGGATTATATGGATAACGCTGTGGCCACCATACAGAAGGACCTGTTTTATCTTTGCCGAGTTGAGATTCAACATAAGGCATGGAAAAGTTTAATGACTGGTTAAATGAAACCGTAGGTTTCACACCATCATCAACATTTTCATCATAATAACCAAACCCGGAATCAATTGACGCAAGCAGGAAGTACCAGCTAAGCTCTGCAGGGTTTGCACCGCCCGCATAGTTATTGTTTTCATCGCCTTTAACAGGGTAAGACATCATCCAAGGATTAAGCTGATTACCTTGATATGTTACTTGCTGATCGCGTGTGCTGGTCGGTTTCCAATAATTTGGGTTTTCATCTAACCAAATTTGCTCTGCTGTTTTGGCGTAATTCTCAGCGGCCTGTAGCAGTGCGAAGTTACGCTCTAAATAATGATATCCCAGCTCTAATGAAACCATATGGGTGCGTGTTGCAGCAAAGTCTGTGCCGTTAGCTGTATTGAAAGCACTCATTTGCGTATTCCATACACCCATTGGTATATGCCAGTGATACCATGTCGGATCAGCAGATGAATCGCGCGTGTCTATCCATGAGCCATCTTGCACGTGAACTATGTCGTTAGCAGGAATTGGATTAGCACGTAGATATTCATCTACTCCCATCCCCGTCACACCATTGTCAGGATAAGTGGTATTACCAGAAGCTAACCAAGTACCTAAATCACCTGCACGACCACCTGAATTATCGCCATCATGGGCAATAACAAAGTATTGTTTACGACCAAGCGATCCAGCGTCACCTTCAAAAGGTTTTAAAGCAGCGGCAGTAACACTACCTTGATAGCCTTCTTCCCAAGAGCTAGCTTGCTCAACAGGAATGCCTGCAATATTGTGTTCTTCACCCGTTTCCGGATCGATATATTGAACCCAGTGCGGAATTGAAGCAAACGGGAATTTGTTAAAAGTTGTCTGCTGCTCATTAAACATATGTAACTCAACCCAGTCACCTAGGTTACTTTCGTTTTGTAGATCAGCACGGTTAGGAGGGGATATAAGCGTATCTTTACCCGGGTCATTAAGGTAAGGATAATCGCGTAATGTACGAGAATAATGGACATTACCCAGCACAGACCATTCAATGCCTAATTTTGTTAACGCCGGAATAATTCGTTCAGAAAACCCCAGTTCGGTAGGAAAGAACCCCTTTGAAGATTTAAATGAATCGCCCAAAAAGTAATCTTGTGCGAGTGTTACGTTATGATAAATTAAATCTTTTACAAAATATTCATTACCCACCAGTGGCCCCATAGTATGGTGACCCGAGAAATGAATGGTATCGAGTGCGTTATAACCATTGCTTGTTTTAGTATTTGTTTGCGTGTCTTTCCAGTAATTCCCCCAGCCTAAACTATAGCCGCCTAAATTTCCGAGCTCGGCAAAACTTTGCACATTGTTAATTACGGAAGCGGACATGGTAACGTGTGTTTGGCTTAGTGGATGGTTGGATTTATTATTGTTGGCCGTTATCATTGGCCAGGTCAAATAAGCCCCTGTTTTAGCATGGTGAGAATAATAAGAGACCAGATCATCATGTGGCATAGGTGCGCCACTATCAGGAATATAAAAGGTGTAATTTGCTGGCGGGTTGTTCTTTAAATTAATCACTTGGCCATCGTAGGCGTAGCGTACTGGCGAACCGACTGGCTGTGCATCGTACTCACTAACATCATAAAATGGCCAAAAATTCGGCATATGATTGTGGTAGATATGGGTGGCGGCTATTTCTGCTTGCGCAGAGATAGAAGTCATCACCAAAGCTATGGTTAATATCTTCTTCATTATTGAATCCTTTCAACGCACATTGCTTGTTAGGCAACATAGTGCGATTTTGATATTTAAAAATTGCAGAAGTCAGAATAGATCGTATTAATCTATGACTGATATTTGTCATTGCAACCTATAAAAATTGGCTCCTGCCCAAAGATGCCTAAGCACCGTTTCTTTAATCTCGAGCGCATGACCATATTTATATATGTAATTGACAATGCAAAGAGATGAACAGGATGATACATGGCTGATGATTTTTGTCGCTTAAAAAATAATCACTTATATCACAATAATTAACATTAATTGTTCAGTAAATAACCGTTACCGAGCAAATATCGCACGAGCAAGGAAGGGCGTTTTTATCCAGTAAAGGAAATCGGCAGTAATGAATGGGGGATTTTTTTGTTTGTTAAAAATGCAGGCATAAAAAAACGCAAATACTGAGAGTATTTGCGTTTAAGAAAGAGTGTTATTTAGAAGAAGATTAAACGTTGTGTTTACGAATAACGCTTAACATCTCTTTTAATAATTTTGGATTAGCCGCTACAACGTTACCTGATTTCATGTAATCGTTTCCGCCGTTAAAATCGGTCATAATAGCGCCAGATTCTTTAAGCAGTAATTCACCGGCTGCGATATCCCAAGGTTTTAAACCAAACTCCCAGAAACCATCCATACGTCCCGCTGCTACATAAGCAAGATCAAGTGCCGCAGAGCCGCTACGACGCATATCAGCAACATCCATAAAGAAATCTTTAAAGATATTCAGGTATGTTTCTGTGTGGTGTTTTTGTTTGAATGGGAAACCTGTCGCCAGCAGGGTACCTGGCAGTTTTGGTACGCTGTTAGTACGAGTACGGTAACCGTTAATTTGAGCGCTTTGACCTTTAACTGCAGAGAATAGCTCATTACGAATTGGATCAAAAACGATACCGATTTCTGAACGGCCTTTAATTTTTAATGCAATTGATACGGCAAAATGCGGGATGCCGTGAATAAAGTTTGTTGTTCCATCAAGAGGATCAATAATCCATTGGTAATCCTTGTCCTTACCTTCATCAATACCTGACTCTTCAGCAATAATGCTGTGGTCCGGGTAAGATTTACGCAAAGTACCAATGATTGCAAGTTCAGCTTCTTTATCAACGCTGCTGACATAATCATTTAACGATTTTTCTTCAACTTCAACTGATTCTAGATTTTCGAAGCCTTTAACAATTACTTTGCCTGCATTGCGGGCAGCACGAATCGCAATATTTAACATTGGATGCATTGGATCACCATTAGATTTTAAAAGAACATTGAAGGGAGATTCCTTCGGCGCAAAATTATACAGAGATCACATAATTCTGCAAATATTTAAATTGATTAATAGTTAAATCTGCCGGCAATCTATTTCAGGGGGGCTTATACCCAATTACCTGAAGATGCATCTTCAAGTAGTTTGGGTATAGAGTTCTATTTTTTTGTATTTCAATTAATGCTAAACTTTGTGCTCTTAAATTTCAGCTCAAACATAAGGAACACAAATGCTAGATAATGTACGCATCATACTTATTGGTACCTCCCACCCTGGAAACATTGGCAGTGCAGCAAGGGCGATGAAAACAATGGGGCTGTCTAATCTGGTGCTTGTTGAACCTGAGTGTGAAATAGATGGTAAATCGGTTGCACTTTCAGCTGGCGCGACAGATGTATTAAAAAACCATAAAGTCTGCGCAACATTAGATGAAGCAATTGCGGATTGCGGTTTAGTGATTGGTGCAAGTGCACGGCCGCGTACTTTAGATTGGCCTATGTTAGATCCGCGGGAAATGGGTGAAAAAGCAGTTGTTGAAGGTCAGAAATACCCGATTGCACTAGTGTTTGGACGTGAAAATAGCGGCTTGAGCAATGACGAGTTACAAAAGTGTCATTTTCATGTGTTTATTCCTGCCAATCCGGACTATAGCTCACTTAATTTAGCGATGGCTGTGCAAACTTTGAGCTATGAAATTCGCATGGCATTTTTAGCGTCAAAAGCATATCCAAAGCAGGAAGAAGAGTATCCGCTGAGCGATGAGATTGAAGGGATGTTTAATCACCTTGAACAAACATTAACAGATACACGCTTTATTGTGCCTGCGCACCCTGGTTTGGTTATGAGCAAACTGCGTCGTTTTTTCAATCGCGCTCGTCCGGAAATCAAAGAGTTACGTATGTGGCGTGGCATTTTCAGCAGTGTCCAAAAATCACTTGTTGCCGCAAATACACAGCTTAACAATGATTCTGTGGTGAAGGAAGTTATTGAAAAACAATCAGATGTGAATAAAAAATAAAGCCTAGTAAACTTTGTGGTTTTTTACTTGACTAATTTTGTCAGGTATTTATACTTCATATTATAAAGTTCATGGAAAACTACCAATTTCCCACTATATAAGTGAAGCATTATGAAATTAACTTCAAAAGGTCGCTATGCGGTCACTGCAATGTTAGATGTCGCCATTAAAGAACACAATGGTCCTGTACCGTTAGCTGATATTTCTGAGCGTCAGGGGATCTCGCTTTCATACTTAGAGCAACTGTTCTCTAAATTGCGCAAAAAAGAGTTAGTCAGCAGTGTGCGTGGACCCGGAGGCGGTTACAAGCTAGGTAAAGCGCGTAGTGAAATTTCAGTGGCAATGATTATTGATGCTGTCAATGAGTCAGTAAATATTAGAAAATGCTCTGGTAATGGCGGCTGTACTGAAGATGGTACACAATGTTTAACGCATTCGTTGTGGGCGCAACTAAGTGATCGCATTACTACCTTTTTAGATAATATTACCCTTGAAGAGCTAATGTCATCAGATCATGTACAACATATTTCTGAAATTCAAAATAATAAATATAATCAAACTGCTCAACTTAACGTTAAATCACAGTAAATTTAATGTTTGGCAGTGGAGACAAAAATGAAATTACCTATTTATCTTGATTACTCTGCAACCACACCGGTTGATCCACGAGTTGCAGAGAAAATGATGCAGTTTTTAACAATGGACGGTGAGTTTGGTAATCCCGCATCCCGTTCGCATCGTTTTGGTTGGCAGGCTGAAGAAGCGGTTGATATCGCACGAGAACAAGTTGCAGATCTAATTAATGCCGATCCGCGTGAAATTGTTTTCACTTCGGGGGCAACAGAGTCTGATAACCTTGCTATTAAAGGTGCTGCACACTTTTACGGTAAAAGAGGTAAACATATTATTACCGCTAAAACAGAGCATAAAGCTGTTTTAGATACATGTCGTCAATTAGAGCGAGAAGGTTATGAAGTTACTTACCTTGACCCGCAAACTGATGGCATCGTTACACCCGAGCAGTTAAAAGAGGCTTTGCGCGAAGATACGATTCTTGTGAGTTTAATGCATGTTAATAATGAAATTGGCGTGATTCAAGATATTGCCGCATTTGGTGAATTATGCCGTGCGAATAAAACAATTTTACATGTAGATGCAGCGCAAAGTGCCGGTAAAGTTGATATTGATGTACAAACAATGAAAATCGATTTGATCTCTTTCTCTGCGCACAAAGTTTACGGTCCAAAAGGTATTGGCGCTTTATATGTTCGTCGTAAACCGCGCATCCGTTTAGAAGCGCAAATGCATGGTGGCGGACACGAACGCGGCATGCGCAGTGGAACATTAGCAACCCATCAAATTGCTGCAATGGGTGAAGCTTTCCGTATCGCTAAAGAAGAGATGGCTTCTGAAAATGAACGTCTTCTAGCTTTACGTACTCGTTTATTAGAGGGCGTAAGTGATATGGAAGAAGTTTATGTGAATGGCTCTATGGAACACCGTGTCGCTGGTAATATCAATATCAGCTTTAACTATGTTGAAGGTGAGTCACTGGTTATGGCATTAAAGGATTTAGCGGTTTCATCAGGCAGTGCTTGTACTTCAGCAAGTCTTGAACCTTCTTATGTTTTACGTGCAATTGGTCGTGATGATGAATTAGCACATAGCTCAATCCGTTTTAGTCTCGGCCGTTTTACAACCGAAGAAGAGATTGATTACGCAATTAAAATTATTCGTAAAAATATTGGGCGTTTACGTGAAATGTCCCCGCTTTGGGATATGTACAAAGAGGGTATCGATATCAGTAGCATTGACTGGTCTCATCACTAATTAATGTTTTACAGGTGACATTAATATGTCCCTTCATTAATTGGGATATGTACAAAGAGGGGATCGATATCAGTAGCATTGACTGGTCTCACCACTAATTAATGTTTTACAGGTGACATTAATATGTCCCTTCATTAATTGGGATAT
>NZ_CEZLMY010000080.1:0-15607 GCF_983033635.1 Psychromonas sp.
GATATAAACTGGAATTTTTTTATTCTTAAAGAAAATGAAGGCACCATAAACTATGCTAGCTTTGCAGATCTAAAAGATCTGAGAATTGGTGTTACCAATGATATTTCTTATACAGAAGAATTTCTTAATTCAGATCTTACTTTTGATCACGTTTCACAGAATTATCTGCAGATTAAAAAATTATTAGCAAAGCGAATCGATACTGTCCCGCTTAATACGATAAGTACATTATATGAGGCAAAACAACAGGGATTCATTGATAAACTGGCCTACCTACCTAAGCCTTTAAAGTCAAAATCGTATTACAACGTATTCCCTATCGCATCTGATCATCCGGACAAACAGAAAGTAATGGGTCATTATGATCAGGTGATAAGAAATCTCAAAGAAGAGAAAATAATTGAGCAGATACTAGATAAATATCTAAAGAATTGACCAGGCTGGTGCCTGGTTAGTTTCCTGAAATGCCACATCCTATTATTCATTATGGTAACGCTATGAAAATTGAACATATTGCAATTTGGACGAAAGATATTGAACGATTAAAGAGTTTTTATATTAAATATTTTAATGCAGTAGCTAATGATAAATATTTTAATTCTACGAAAAAGTTCTCCTCATATTTTCTTACTTTTGAGTCAGGAGCTCGTTTAGAAATAATGGAAATGGCAACGATTCCGGAGTCAAAAAATAACCCTTATAATCAGTTTATTGGCTTTATACATTTAGCGTTTTCAGTTGGCTCTGAGAGAAAAGTTGATCAATTAACTGAATTACTAGTCGCGGATGGCTTTGAAAAATTAGATGGGCCAAGAACAACGGGTGATGGTTACTATGAAAGTTGTGTATTAGATCCTGACGGGAATCGATTAGAGATTACAGCTTAGCAGTTAACGTGAGTTTTAATGATTTCGATGTCGCCTTGGCAGGAACAGTTTCATTGTTTATGTTCATTTTGAACATTTGATTAATCATAAAATGCTATGAACGGCAGTTATCCGTTTTTATAATTTATCGTAATCTATTATGAGTGAGTAAAACCGCTTACTTTGTTTTGTTTAAAGTATATAATTTCAACTTTCGCATCTACCTGGATTTAATTTCAATGACAAAATTTATTTTAACATTAACAGCATTAAGCCTAATGTTTGTATTAACCTCTTGTGCTGAATTTAAAAGTGTAGGTCGTAAAATTGGTCATACAACTAAAGATGTGACCACAGAAATAGGTCATGCTTCTCGTGATATAGCTACAGATATTAGCGAGGAAGTAACAAGCGAGTAAAAGGGCACAAAACACTTTGCTTGGTGAGTTTTGTGATTAGCAAAAAACAGAGCTAGCCACACTTTACGATTTTAAATTTTCAGTTCTGTCTTTGCTGCATTCAAGGACTCTTCTGAGGCAATTTTTTATAAAAAAGCTCTACTCTCTTTCGATAGGGTACTGCCTGCTTTAGAAAATATTATGTTTTAACAGATAGATGCCCACTCATTTCTTTTGGATCGGATACTATGCTCATATTCAATTGATAGATTCATTTAAAGATAACTTTAAAGCTATTTCATTTCTAAGAGCTTAGTAACAATTTCATCATACCTTCCTGAATCCTTAAGTTTCTTCAATCCGATATCCAGTTTGTCTGCAATATATTGACCTTTGGGGCTGTTTCTGGAGATTAGCATAAACAGATCTCCCTGCCGTAACGCTTTGGGGTGATGAGTAAATAGAGCTGCTTTTGCAGGTGAAAACAGCTTGAAAATTGTATAGTACCCAACAATAGAATCTGCGGGCAAAGCATCAATTCGACCGCCTAATAACTTCTTAAAGCTAAGTTCTTGTTTTGGCGCTACATCTACGCTTATACCTTTCTTTTCAAGCTGTTCAACATGAGAATAAGAAAGATTACCTCCAATCTTATATTTTTTAAGATCGTTAAAATTTTCCCATTTAAAATCAGTGCTTTTCAAATGAAAAAATACTTCTTTCGCTGTAATCAAAGGCTCCTTATTTATAATAAAGTCTTTTTCTCTTTGTGCATTAGACCACCAAGGGAAAGTGCCAAGATAAGTGCCATCTTCGACACGTTCAAGTGAGCGCTTCCAGGGAAAATATTCATACACAACATCAATATTTTCGAGTTTAAACGCTTCTGTTACGATTATTTCTGCTATTTTGTCTTTGGAATTTTTTTCTGAAACATAAGGGGGCCACTCCCCAACAGCTAATACAACCGTTTCTTTAGGAAAAAGATTAAACGACATCGATAAAAAGAAAAGGCTGAGAAGAAAGAACCAGGCTGTTTTCATAGAAATTCCTAATAATGAATACTACAAAGCATAGGCGTTATTTACTATTCCGGTCAAACAGGAGTAAATTTGTAGTTAAGGCTGCCAGTTTATATTTCATTCGCATTCACTTTGAAAACAAATAAAAGATATGGGTGTTTGTGTATTTGTAATAACAAACATGATTGAGATCATAGTTACAAAGCGAATCTTCTTTTACGATGCGAATTATGTTTTTCTGATTACTGCGTTTATATTTTTTAGAACATGATGATGCGTTAAAAAAGTGTTCATAAATATGAACGTATCTTTTAGTGAAATATTAGCGAATATGAATTGCGTTCTGTTACATAATGTTACAACATTTTTATATTTGAAAGTGTAAGTTGATTAGTTGCTATGCACGATTTGACGGCAAGATGCTTGCCCATAATTCGTTATATGTAACGATTCATAAACAGTTTTGCTTATCTTTATTATCAACAGTAAAAACTAAATCAGATTTAACTGATTAACTAATTAAGGAAAATTATGTCTCAACATATTGGTTTATTAACCCGAGATACTACTGCATTAATTTTAGCGGGTGGTAAAGGAAGTCGTTTAAAACATTTAACTGAAGAACGTGCAAAACCAGGGTTACCTTTTGGAGGTAAATACAAAATCATTGATTTTACTTTATCAAATTGTATGAATTCTGGGGTGCGAAAAGTTGAGGTATTAACCCAATATAAGTCTTCCGAGTTATTGGGACATATACAAAAATCATGGAGTCGTATGCCGTGGGAATTGGGTGAATATGTCAATGTTGTGCCTGCACAACAGCAGATCGGTGAATTATGGTATCAAGGCACTGCAGATGCGGTTTACCAGAATTTAAAACAGTTACGCAAACAGCGTTGTAAGTATGTGTTGATATTAGGCGGTGATCATATTTATAAAATGGATTACAGTCGTATGCTACGTCAGCATGCAAAACAAAATGCAGATATTTCAATAGCCTCTATTCCAGTCGATAGCGATTGTGCAAGCGCGTTTGGTGTTTTAAATATTGATGCTGATATGAGGGTTAATCAATTTCAAGAAAAACCCGATAACCCGGCTCAAATACCGAATAAACCAGGACAATCATTAGTGTCGATGGGAGTATATATATTTAACTTTGATGTGCTGGAAAAACTGCTGGTGGATGATGCCTCATTAGAGGGATCTCAGCATGACTTTGGTTATGATATTATTCCTAAAGCAATACAAAATCATCGCGTCTGTACTTATATATTTGATGATGAAGGCTGTGCTGATGTACAAGCTTACTGGAAGGATGTCGGGACCATTGATCAGTATTTTGAGGCAAACTTAGATTTGGTACATGTTGATCCAGAATTAGATTTATACGACAGACATTGGCCTATTTATTCATTTCAAGAACAGTTGCCTGGCGCTAAATTTATATTTAATGATGATGGTTGCCGTGGTCAAGCAGTCGACAGTGTAATCTGTGCGGGAAGCATTATTTCAGGTGCAAAAATAGAAAATTCACTGGTCTCTACGCGTGTAACTGTCGAACGACATAGTGTTCTCGATCGTTGTGTTGTATTACCTAACGTGATTATCGGCAAGTACTGCAAATTGAAAAACGTTTTAATTGTTGAAGACTGCATTATTCCAGATGGAGTTACAATAGGTTACGATTATGAGACTGATAAGGAATATTACGAGATATCAGAAAATGGTGTAGCGCTTGTTACCCAGGAGATGATTGATAACTATATTAAGATTAACTCTGCTGCTTAATTAGATTAATTATAATTCTTAGCTTTTATTTTAAACTTAGAATCGATGCTTTATAGCCAAGCCAGTTGGTTATTCGGAATTATCAATTTAATAACTGACTAGATTTTTAGTATAAAGCGAAGATCTAGTCAGTCTGCATAAATTATAAACGCCGAAGATAGCTACTTCTTGCCTTGCCCGGCAGGAGCATTGCTGTAAGTCATCACGTGTTGTAAATAGTTTGCTATTATTCATCTAAATCTCTTATTTCATTTAATATTTCACTAGGTACAAAAGAGTGCTCAATAAGCGTCGAATTGTAATACTTTGATTTTTTCCTGAAGTTGATACCTTGCCAGTTACTTTGTTGAATTCGTGATTGCAGTATCTCTATATCTTTTAGATTTAAGCGTTGCATTTGTGATACATAATGTAATTGTTTCTGTTTACCCAGCGGAATACCATTAAAGTAATCGTGCAACATTAGTACAGCCCAGGCTGCATCCATAAAGTGCCCGCCTATAGATGTATATATACGGTGCTCTTTAATCGCTTTTATACCCTCTTCAGACCAGTCGATACCTCCTGTAACATAGTCTTTTTCTTGTACTTGCTGCTGCTTGCTCAGTGCTTCATTAATACCAATCGCTATTAAATCACTGGCAGCCCAATAAACATGGATAACAGGAAATCGTTGAAATAAACGGTTTGCTTGGTAGCGAGCAGTATCTTGTCGCCAATAAGAATGTACCGACTGCAGAATTTCTACATTACCGTCATCGGCAACTGCTCTTTTTAGTCCTTTTAGACGGTCAATTGCGGGACTATCTGCCAACGTGCCATTAATTGCAACGATATTGACCTTACCATCAGAATTTTGTAATTCTAATTCCCGAGCTCGTTTGATTAAAGATTTTCCAAGTAAATAACCGGCACTTTCATCCGCGGGTATTAAACTGGCAAGCCAGTATTTATATTTCTGCTGAGGCTCTCCAATTAGTGAGCGATTTTTATCTGTAATATCCGCATTTAAAAGAAAAACAGGCAGTTGTAACCGCTCGGCACTACGTATCATTTCATAAGCATTACGCTTAAAGTTGGGGAAAATCACAGCGTCTACACCATCTTCTTTAGCCTGTAACAGGTTTTCTAACATACGTTTTCGACTGTCTCTGCTGTAATAGACACTGATTACGATATTTAACTGTTGCTCAGTGGCCTTGGCAAAGGCTTCTGCTGGTCCCCAAAATGCATCTTGTGCACTTCGTGGTGTAAATAGAGCAACATGTAATGGTTTTTCTGCAATCATGGCGTTGATCGGTCTGGATAATAAACAGATTATCAATATCCACCAATATTTCATTTTTAATCACCTTGATATTATTGTTGTTTACAAATAACTTGCGATCGGATTAAGTTGCATTGCAGTTATTGCAACACTAGTGCCCATAATACTCACAGCAGCGAGAAAGTATCAGGTTAAAATCTAGCTTCTGTAAAAAAGGAAACTTCAAAAGAGCCTTCACTTCCAATTTCTGGGGAGGCAATATCCGAGACAAGAATAAAACTCAACCAACAACCTTTACTTATCTCTTGAGAAATTTCTTTGAATGATTGATAACTACTAAGTTCAAACGACTTTGAACTGTAAATGAATTCACCATATAAACAGGGGACGGTTTTTCTTCCCCTTGGTATAAAAACAGGAGTGGTGATATTGATTCCATGTTCTTTACATAACTTCTGTATATAACGACCTGTTATTATTTTTTGGGTAAATAGTTCAGGAGGCAAAGAGAAAGGTAAACCATACCTTTCTCTATTTACTGTCAAATATCCTGTCATTTTATTTAGCATTCTTATTTAGCATCCTTATTTAGCATGAAACTATATTTCTGTGAGACTTTATTGCAGTTTTACAGCTGCCTGATAGATCCAGAACCGGCAATATTGAGTGAATTCGCACCTTCATTTCTGTTTTTAATCCAGTCAACAGATGGCACTGAATTTGCGGATAATAAATAGTTAGCTGATATTTATTGTGACATATCTCACGCAAGCGCCTGGCTGAAGCTAAGTGATAAGTATATGAATGAAAAAGATAACTATTGGATATATCACTAGTCACACTGAATTGTGACAATGATCAAATAAAAAAACGTAAGAGCTCAAGTGATAAGTTTAAGAATAATAAAGGTAAGCGCTTTCTCGCTAAGTTGGAATAATCTAAGGGTGTCCAATCAACACTAAGTTGACTAGGGCATCGGAAGGCATAGCACCTCAGGGGCCTTCAAAACTTATGATTAACATTAATTTAAAATAGAGAGAAATATTATGAAAAAATTAACAATCTTATGTGCAATTGCGTTTAGTGGTTCAGCATTAGCGACAGGCGGAACTCCATCTGCACCTTGTTACACCAATGGTGAAATGACAAGTGCAAATACCTTAGTTACTGTATGTGCTAAAACGGTTAATAGTGAGAAAATCACATTAAAAGAACATCCATTAACTGCAACTAATTCTTATGATTGGATTACGCAGGAGAACATAGATGGTGGTCTAGTAATAGCATTAAAACAGCGTCCATCAACTGCAACTAATTCTTATGATTGGAATACGCAAGGTTAACACATATTTTAAAAGTGGTTCAAATGTAAAGAAGGAGTATTTCGTACGCTGTTAGCTTAGGAGTATAGGAAGAATAAACGTCCTTTTAAGTATGCAAGATACTGTGCACTATTACACCTTGATTTATTTGATTTTTGGCCAGGTGAGAGTCCTGGCTGTCTTTTTGAATAGCTACTTTTATCATGAAAAAGGGAACATGCGGAAGTTTTTATTATATGCATTTAACTAAGTGTATTTAATAAAGGCGAGGTTATTTCAGCAGGTTATGGAATGTCCTTCAAATATAAGAGGAAACCGCCAACCTGAGCTAGGTTGTAAATCTGGCTTGACAATTTAAAAGCAAACTGACGAAGTTGAACGGTAGCATGGTATCGTCATTATATGTAGGGGTCAGTTTGTACTACCACTCCTTACATATAAATCCATGCACTCTTTCAGCTACTACATGCGTAAGCTAATGGCACTGCCCTAGATAGTATGTAGTAGATTTTTTATTCTGGCCCTATAGCTCAGTTGAGTATAGGGAGAATAAACGTCCTTTTGATTTGCACTTAACTAAGATCTTACCCCTATAAATACCTTCCTTTAGGCAAGTAATATATTAACAAAATATACAGAGAGGCTGCGGGTATTGTAATTCCCTTCAGGCCCAGTTGTCTGCCTAGTCCTCGTGACGTATAGCAGCATGAAAAAAAAGCTGTTGGATAAATCACTGCTTATTTTGAATTGTGATGATGGTCAAATAAAAAGCGTAAGAATGTAAATGGTAAGCTAAAGAATCATAATGATAAACGCTTTGTATCAAAACTGAAATAGTCTAATTCCTTCCATTAATTGTGTTCATTCTGAACAGTAAAATCAAATCCAGGTGCTGTTGCTAAAGCATTTTCCGGCAGCAGTGTTTGACAGCTATTGCAGCCAGACAGTTCAGCGGATTTCAGATAGCAATTTTTCACTTAGAACAAGGAACTAATAGTTATGAGCAATAAATTTACACGTCGCGATTTTTTGAGAATGTCTGTAGCAGGTGTTGGTGCAGTGGTCGTTTCTGCTGGCCTGGCTGGCTGTGGTGACAGTGCTGATCCGGCTACATTACCGATCGACAATAACAAGGCTACGTTTATCCACGGTGTTGCCAGTGGTGATCCGCTCAGCGATCGAGTGATCCTGTGGACCCGTGCTACCCCTATACTTAAAGCTGGTGAAACGTTAGATACATTCGGCGATCTGCGAGTTGGTTGGGAAGTTGCAACCGATGCTGCGTTTACAAATTTGATCCGTACAGGTAATACTACCACTAACTATAAACGTGACTTTACCGTAAAAGTTGATGCTGTAGGCCTTGCTGCAGGAACCGATTATTACTTCCGCTTTATTTGTAATGGAACTGTTTCTGCCGTTGCGAAAACCCGTACCCTGCCAGAAGGTGACGTTGCTCAAGCTAAATTTGCTGTGGTTAGTTGTGCTAACTACCACTGTGGTTACTTCAATGTTTACAAAGAAATAGCTAAGCAAAATGATCTCGATGCGGTACTGCATCTTGGTGATTACATCTATGAGTATGGTGATTCGCACTCTAATGCGGCGAAATTCACTAAAGAGTCTGGCGGCGTTGAACGAAAAACCGGTCTTGACGGTCCATGTATTACTCTGGCTGATTACCGTAGCCGTTATGCGCTGCATCATCTTGAGCCAGAGCTGCAGGAAGCACATCATAAAGTACCGTTTATCGCGGTATGGGATGATCACGAGTTAGCTAACGATGTTTACCTGGGTGGTACTACTAATTACGATGAAAATGGACATAGTGACGAATTAGGCGAATGGGCACCGCGTCGTGCCGCTGCGCTGCAGACTTACTTTGAATGGATACCAATCCGTCCAGCTGCATTAGATGATAACCTGACTATTAAACGTCAGTTTAAGTACGGTGATCTAGTTGATCTGATTATGATGGATACGCGTGTTGTCGGCCGTGAGTTGCCTGTTGATCTGTTTGAGCACTTCACAATGGATCCAAAGAACTACAAAGATAACGGCTATCTCACCATGATTACCGGGGTTAGTCCTGAATTCCGTCCTTTACTGGCCGAAACAGGCGGAACGCGCAGTATGCTGGGGCAGGAGCAGTTCGATTGGCTGGAAACTAAATTGTCTGAGTCAACGGCTAAATGGCAGGTACTTGGTCAACAGGTGCCGATGGCAAGACTGGAGATGCCGGAAATGCCTTTCCTGAATTGTTTCGGGCACGGATTCCCAACTATGTTCTACGGTGCGCCAATGGATCCAGCTGTTTTAGCTCAGATTGAAGTAGGCTATAAAGATGTGATTGCAGCGCAGAAGCGTATCGCTGCCGGTACTCCTGAAGCAGGAGACGCAGAGCTGGTTTCCGCGACTGTTCCATTCCGCTCAACTGCCTGGGATGGTTACAATACAGAGCGTACTGCACTACTACAAAAAGCCAAAGATAATGACTCTAACCTGATTGTACTAGCGGGTGATACGCACAACTTCTGGGCCAACCACCTGACCCTTGAAAATGGAGAATCTGTTGGTGTCGAGTTTGCAATCGGCTCGATCAGCTCGTATGGTCAAGAATCCTATTTCGGGCTGGACACTGAGTGGGCCAAAACTCTGGCACCACTGCTGGGTGAAGCCTGTAAGGATACAGAATACTTTAACCTGGCTAACCGTGGCTTTTTGCTATTAGGTTTCACTAAAGAGGAAACGACGGCAGAATTCAAATACATAGATACTGCGTTTAGCCGTGATTATCAAGCGGTAGCCGGTCCGGTGTTTAAAGTTTCAGCTTCTGACGCGACTAAGGTGAATACGGTAGCTAATCCTGAGAACGCTTAATTGATGATAGTGGCGTAATGGCTACTGGTTCTTTTTTGTAATCATTTTGATGAATTAGGCCTTACCTCCAGTCAAGGCCTAATTCTTAGTTTGTAAGCCTCGTGTGCTTGCTTAACTGATTTAGGCTCTGTTTTTGCAGACAAATAGCGATTTTTTGTTTTGTAATCCAGGCAAACATCTCTTGGACAATTGTCTTATCGAGTAAGAGATAGCTGTTTCATATCTGTTAAGTCCATTTCAATAATCTGTATTTTTTATAGCGCACTGTCTCTTGCAAAATTGGAGTAGCCAGCTAGCTGTGACTAATTGTTCAAAGAGAATATCAACTCTTCATGTTATCACCCAGACTCAAAGGCCTTAGCCATTACTATATTTTATTGTTTAAACATAATTAGATGTAGCAAGTAAGCTGCGGGTAAAACTGGGGGAGCCGTTTACTACACGCTCAATCAATGGGATAAGCTCATTTGCTACCCTGATTCAGAAGAATTGGGTCTTGATAACAACGTCACAGAGCGGGATATCCGACCGTTTACCTTATTATTGTTTATTTGTTTCAGCTCTATTACTCATCTCATTAACCATCATCTGGACTTTGCTCTCAGAGAGATCATAGAAAAGAAGAACAATCAGTAATGCCAGCGCCATACCGATGGCAGGATAAATACTGTTAAGCGCAAATATTCCATCCAGGGAACGCTCAGTCTGAGTCACATTAGCTGCAAAACCGCTAAATTCCAGGTAAATCCCAATAAAGAAAGCACCCAATCCTGCGGACAATTTGCTTACAAGGGTTCGAATAGAAAATGAAATCCCCTCTGCTCTTTTACCAATAGCATAAGCCCCATACTCTATGCAATCGGATACGTAGATCCCTTTTAATAAA
Source organism: Psychromonas sp. (assembly GCF_983033635.1). Lineage (NCBI taxonomy): Bacteria > Pseudomonadati > Pseudomonadota > Gammaproteobacteria > Alteromonadales > Psychromonadaceae > Psychromonas > Psychromonas sp. The sequence goes on from NZ_CEZLMY010000080.1 coordinate 10,436, forward strand.
GCTGGAATGGTTATCCCGATGGACATTCCTACCCTGAAGAAGATGGTAAGAGCGATGCTGTCGTATCCGACAAAAAATAGCGTTACCCCGGAGATAGTCCCTAAACCATAGCTGAAGATTAATAATTTCCTTTTGCCGAATAGTTTAATAAGTTTTGGAATAAATACTGCAGTCACCAGCATGGGGACAATCGACAGCAACATAAATAGCGGGATCAAATTCTTGCTATTGAGGTTATATATTGCCAGGTAGTTGGCCGCCGCGCCGGTATTTAAAACGCCTGCAACCAGGAATGAAAGATTAATCACAAGTAAGTACCTGTTTTTCAGGAGGTTAATTACAATTTCTTTCAGAGTTGTTGGTTTTCGGTTTTCAACGGAGACTCTCTCTTTAACAAAAAATTTAAGGGGCATCATGGTAATAAAAGCTAATGCACTATATATAGCCATTGTGGTTGTCCATCCAAATTTCGATGTCATGGGTATAAACAGTACGATGAAGAATGCCGCCAGAGCTGCTGTCATTCGTCCTCTTGACAGCAAGGTGTTCCGCTCATCAATATTGTCTGTCATAGTTGTTGATAATGCGAAAACCGGAACATCGCTGATTGTGTAAATCATTCCGAATAGAATATAGGTTACATAAGCATAAATTAATGTGCCTGTGGGAGATAAATCAAGGTTGAAAAATAATCCTGCTGCTATTAGTGGTAAGACTAAACTTGATATATGAATCCAGGGTTTAAACTTTCCTTTTTTGAAATTAATTTTATCAATAATAATTCCCATAATAGGATCATTAACCGCGTCCCAGACACGGGTTATCAGGAATAAAGTTCCTGCGGCAGCTGCGCTGATTCCCAGTACATCCGTGTAAAACAGCATTAGATACTGCACTACGATAATATACAGAAGGTTTTGACCAAAGAAGAAAGAGGCATATGAGGTCCTCTCAGTTTTTGATGTCTTGAATCCTTGCATTTTCCCTCCTCAAATTAATTTTGCTCCCCTGTAAACGTTGCCGCCACAAAAGGAACAGAGCCTTTGTTATACAGTAATTTAGGATAATAAAGCTAATGAAAGGCGTATATTGTCAGGGCGGTAAACGCATTTGCGTATAAACTGACTAGTTAGTGATCACTGAAGGTATATATTACTTCGCTTAGTATAAACATTTAGCCAAAAAAAACAGCTCAGACTGGGTTTTTCAACAACCTGTCTGAGCTATTACAGTTTAGGCTAATAGCAAAGTATTAGTCTTAACCAGGCAGGACTAGTTCTCCAGCTTCATCTCCTGTTCAACTTGATGAATTAAGTTATGGTTCTGCCCTAATTTCAACGTATTAGTCTTAATGACGTCCGAGTACCAGTAGAAGCTATCTTTTTTATAGCGTGTACGTGCAGGATCATCGTAATCAACATAAATCAAACCAAAGACGTTGTTAAAACGGGTAAACTCCCACAGATCCCACAGAGACCATGCTGAGTACATTGTCACGTTAGCACCGTCCTGGATCGCTTTATGAACAGCTGAAATATGACCTTTAATAAAGTCGATTCGCTTAGGATCATGCACATTGCCATCATCTGTTAAGCGATCCTCTACACCGCTTAACAGCAGATTGCCATTATCCGGTTTAGTGCCAGCACCATTTTCGGAAATAATCAGATCCGTGCCTGCAGGCAGGTTATCTGACATCCACATTAGTGTTTCGTACAGGCCTTGAGGATCATAACCGTCAGATAACGCAAAGGCTGGCGTTGAGTCGTTGGATGGTGTCGCATTATAAACACCAAGCACCGATTGTTCGAGTAATTCAAACTGCTGGTCATCACCAAATGGCGAAACCTCTGAGTGACTGACGATTTCTCGGCCATAGTAATTGATCGCCGCAAAATCAGTACCCATTTGTTGAATAAACTGAAGCTCCTGGGCAACTTGCTCTGCCGGGTAACTGATCGAGTAGCCTTCTTCGGCCAACAGATCCATGACCTCTTGCGGATATTTCGCTTCATTTATCGGCATGGTCAACATATCGTTGTTCAGCAGAGAATATATTCGAGCGGCTTCTACGTCTCTAGGATCATTACCTGCAACTTTTGGCACAATAAAGGTGTTAATAAAGCCTACCTTACCTTTAATTTGCATCTGTTTAGCCATACCCATCGCACGGGCATGAGCCCACATGACATTATGGATGAAATCCAGATTCTCACCGATCATATCAGACTTCGATTTCGAGGCTAATAAGTTACCTAGGTCACCTGAGATTTGCCCTCCGGAGGCGATTAGATCTAAAATGGTAGACATTATCCCATCCAACATAACCCCGTTGATGACCTCGTTAAAGGTATACCAATGGGTCACGCGGTCGCCGAAGTTAGCAAATGCTATCTGAGTAAATGCAAGCCACATTTCTGCTACTTGGCGGTTTTTAAAGCTCCCCATAAAAGCAAGAGTCATAGGCATGTCGTAATGATACAGGGTCACAGTCGGTTTGATGCCATTAGCGACCAGCTCATCGATATAGGCATTATACCAGTCGATCGCGACCTGATTTACGGCACTAATGGTATTACCATTTTCATCAAGAACGGGCTGACCGGTTGTCATATCCATTTGAATAGGAAAACCAGTGGGCACGATCCATGCCCAATCCAATGAAAAACGATAGGCCTGAAGACCCGCCTTTTTCATATCCTGGATATCTTCTTTCCAATGAGAGCCTAAATCGTTAACCACATCGACCGTTTCACCGTAGCTAAAGGACTGACCGAACATACCTAAATGGCTCATGCCTCGTCCCTGTTTCCAGGCCGTACCGTCATGCTGCAAGTGAGACGTGCCTGAACTCCAGATAAAATCACTAGGAAACTCCAGCGATTTTTCTGTTTGCTTAACTTCTGTCGGATGCTGCCAGTTATCGTCACTTCCGCTGCCACAACCGGCAAGCAGAGAAACGACTCCCAGCAGGGACAGATAAAACTTAATTACTTTCATAATTTTACCTTAAATAATATTATCTAAATGTTCACTTTTTTATAGCAAGCTTTACCATGCCGCTACAACTTGCGCTCCGAAGCGGATATTGCCGTCATCACCCTCGCTATTACCCGTGCGGCGTGTTTCAGCCTGCTCACCGAAAAAGCTGCCGGCATAGACACGAATAGTAGAATTATTACCAGCAGGCACCGTCCACTCTTGCGCGACAACAACCTTTTGCAGGTCTATGGATTCGAACTCATCTGTCTCTTGAACATCATCGTAACCGATTTCTAAGGTTGTTTTTGTTTTCTCGCTCCACTTGTAACTAGGGCTCACAACAACACTAATACGCTCAGCAGTATCATTAGGCGCATTTGATGAAACGGCGCTAGCTTGTTGATAAAGGGCTGAATATGCTAGTTCCCAGTTATCGCTCAGATTAATGCTACCGAAATCTAAAATACGGAAAGAGTCCTTCAGGTCGCCTTGATACATAGTAGCAGCGCTCAACTGGCTACCTGATGCGTTCTCCCAAGCCGCTGCACCCAGGGCATCTGCACCATACTGTAAAACGATTTTGTTATAGCCACCGAGCAGTTCGTGCTTCAACTCTGCTGTAAGGAAATAACCATCGTCATCACCTTCACCAGCGTTATCCTGAACATCGGTAAGATCAACCATGCCATAGATACCAGCGAGATCAAGAACACCACCTGCAACATTTAGGCCGCCATAGCGGATATCCAATTTGTTCTGCTCAACAATACGCCAACCGTTAGCATTCATCTTGCCTGTGCTTGAATCATGGTCAGCATTCATCCATGCTAGTGATAATTCTCCTGCCCCCATAGAGATGCCTTCCAAGCCGATGCCGTAACCTGAGTTATTCAGGTAAAACAGATCCAGAAGAGCAACATCCTTGCGCTGATAAAAGCGTTTACCTGCCCAAAGCGTTGCTTCTGGGATACTATCGAAAATACCGCTTGCCTGGAGATTAAATTGGCGTAATGCAATATTACCTAAGCTGTCTGGTTGGTCTGGTTGCGTAACCGACTGCCAATCATTTCTTTGCGCACCGTCGGCTGTTTGATAGGAGATCATGGTATCGACAAGATAGCTCTGTCCATCATTCTCGTAGACAGTTTTATTTAATCCCATCTCTACGTATGTATCACACTCATCACCCAAACGGCCAGTAAAATGGCCAGCTGCACCATTGCCGTAACAGGCTTGCTCACCGCCATCGGCCGTCGTTGATAAGCCTGCGCGGCCATAACCATAAAAATCAGAATCACTTGCTTGTGCTGTTCCTGCTGTTCCTGCTGTGATTGCCAGAGCAATTAAGCTTAATTTCATTCCATACTTGTTCATATAATTATCCTTTATAATATTTAATTTGTTTAACTTTTGTTATATCGAGCCTTTGTCGGCAGGAGAAAACATTTTAAACAGAGAGAAGGTTAGCTAGGTTATCAGTAGGCCTTACGAACTTATCATTTGCCCTTGTGCGTATATCTGTGTGACATGTGTTACATTAAATGTGCGACTTATAGGAAATAGAAATGGTTGTAAACTTATCAAAGAAGCCAATGGTATTTCAGTATTAGCGCTATCAAGACAACTTGCTCTGTTTTATAACGTGGCTTGGCGATCGAAATATAAGCAGATGCAAGCGGTGAAAGTGTGTGATGATGAGAATCCACTTTATGGCTTGTCCAGCTTGATGTTGCCTATTGAGGAGGTGTAAAACATGGTGATAGATGTCGAGGTGCTAAAGGGAAACTGCCTTTTATTTCCGCCGTCTCAATGAACGAAGCAGGTCTTCCCGTTCACATGCGTGCAGTGCTGTAAAAGGATTTTAGAAACAACAACTAATCCACTGGGCAAAGGCTAATATTACGGCCAAATTATTAGTGGTTTTAGATGGTTTCAGATGGTTTTTCTTGTTTTTATGGTATTGAAGATGCAGACAGTTTCACCAAACCATTATAACTGGCGGAGGAGCTGATTGTGTCGAGTTATCTTTTATACCATTCTAGGTAAGTAAGTGGTCAATTTAGGCGTAGGAAAAATCAATCATATCAAGGCATGAGTTGCAGTAAATGGTTGTTCCCTTGACAAAACTTATAACGCAGAGATGGTTGATTTTAACCAGCATAAAAGATCAGATATTTATCTAGAATGGTA
>NZ_CEZLMY010000081.1:0-15559 GCF_983033635.1 Psychromonas sp.
CTAAGCATGATCTGCGTATTCTGTAATATTATCTGCTCGATTTATCCGAGCTGATTTTTGCATTCCAGAAGCCTCAAGTTATTAAGTTAACTTGGGGCTTTTTTGTGTGCAGTTGTTTTAACCGTATAGCCGATTTGCTTTGTCGTAGGATTTCACTTGCGGCGAAGAACATAATTGCATGCTATTTTTATTACATGACAAGGAGATATTATTGTTATCGGCAAATGGGGAAAAGTCATGTCCAAGGTAAATTCTATTAAAAAGGGACAAGAAATTGAAATTGCTCAGCAATTGCTGGAGCAGGTAGGCAAACTGACTAATGAACTTCATCCAGGCAGGCAGTTACAACAAGCCATTACTTTAACCTCTAAACTGGAACATGATTTGGGGTTTGACAGCTTAGGACGGGTCGAACTGATCCACCGCGTTGAACATACCTTTGCTGTCACACTAGCAAATAATACCTTTGCCACAGTGGAAACTGTGCAAGACCTGCTTAAAGCGATATTAACCAATCAAGGTAACAAACAGATATTTGATCACGAGGTATTAGCAGCCCTGCCGGGAGCGGAAGTTGACCAAGCTCCGCTTAATGAGAAAACGCTTGTTGAGGTTCTGCAATGGCACTTACAGAAACACCCCGACAGACCGCTGATAGAGATGTACCAGGACAGTGGGCGTGGCGAAATGATCACTTATGCCCAATTGGCAACAATGAGTAATAAAGTGGCCTGGTGTTTGTTAGATAAACAGCTTCCTTCTGCTGCGAAAGTAACCTTGATGTTACCAAGCAGCCCTGATTATTTTTTCAGCTTTATGGGCGTACTCATAGCAGGTGCCATACCCGTACCGATTTACCCGCCAATGCGCCTGAGCCAAATCGAAAGCTATATTCGACGTCATCAAACCATTTTGAAAAACTGTCAAGCAGAAGTAATGATCACTACCCCTGAAATCCAGCGCTATTCAACCCTATTAACTTCATTAGTACCTAGCTTAAAACATGTGCTTACGGCAAACGACTTTGCTACTTATAGTGAGCAACCGGTAAAAATGGCCATATCTGAAGATGACATTGCCTTTATTCAATACACATCGGGTTCGACCGCCGATCCAAAAGGTGTGCAGCTCAGTCACCGCAATCTGCTGGCAAATATTAAAGCAATGGGCGTAGCGACCCAATTGACTTCAAAAGATATATTTGTCAGCTGGTTACCCCTTTATCATGATATGGGACTTATTGCTGCCTGGCTGGGAATGTTTTACCACGCAGCTCACCTGGTGGTGATGTCACCACTGGAATTTTTAGCCAGACCACAACGTTGGTTATGGGCGATACATCGTTATCGCGGAACGATTTCAGCGGCGCCTAATTTTGCTTACGATCTTTGTGTGCATCGCATTGCAGAAGAACAACTAAAAGGATTGGACTTAACGTCTTGGCGAGTGTCCTGCAATGGCGCAGAGCCCGTTATTCCCGATACGGTACGCAGGTTTTGTAAACGCTTTGCCGGATATGGCTTTAACCGCGAAGCTTACTGGCCGGTTTATGGTTTAGCTGAATCTTCAGTTGGCCTGGCATTTCCAAAGCCGGATCGCACTCCGCATATCCAGAGAATTGACCGTAGCTATTTTACTAACCAAGGCAAGGCTATTCCCGTTGATGCTAGTGATAAAAACGCGCTGGAATTTGTCTCTTGTGGTGAAGCTTTGTCTGCTCATGAACTACGAGTGGTAGACGATATGGATATCGAGCTTCCCGATAGGCAGCAAGGCCACCTGCAGTTTAAGGGCCCCTCTTCCACCAGAGGCTATTATCGCAACCCGGAAAAAACAGCTGAGCTGTTTCATGGGCAATGGCTCGATACCGGCGATCTGGCCTATTTCGACAAGGGGCAGTTATACCTTACCGGTCGCAGCAAGGATATTATTATCCGCGCAGGGCGAAATATTTATCCCCATGAAATAGAGGAAGCTGTAGGGACAATTGCAGGGGTTCGCCGTGGCCGGATTGTCGCCTTTGGTTACAGTGAGACAGCAACAGGCAAAGAACGCCTGGTCGTATTAGTGGAAACCCGCGAAACTGATCAGCAAAAACAACAGGAGCTGCGCCAGCATATACTGAATACCTGTGCCGATATTGTCGATTTGCCTCCTGATGAAATTGTGCTGGCACCTCCAAATACAGTACTGAAAACATCCAGTGGTAAACTCAAGCGTAGCGCATGCCGAGAGCTTTATTTACAAGGAAAAGTAGGAAAAAAACCTGCCCCGTTATGGTGGCAACTTAGCAAAATTATATTTGCAGGAGTACCAGAGCAGGCAAAAAGAGTGTGGCGTAATGTTAAAGCGCGAGCTTATGCTTTTTATACATGGATACTATTTGTGCAACTGACAATTATTGTTTGCCCTTTGCTATTACTTTTACCGACGCTAACTGCTCGACAAAGATTAATTACTTACGCCAGTAAATTGTTAGCCTGGGCCAGTGCGACACCAATAACAGTGAGTGGTATTGATAAACTGTTCGCCGACAAGTCATACATTTTTGTGGCAAATCACAGTAGCTACCTTGATGTCTATATTCTGGTTGCCTCCCTGCCATTACCCTATCGCTTTATCGCTAAGGCCGAACTGGCTGATAATAGGCTGCTTGCTCTGCTGCTCAAGCGAATAGATGTGAAGTTTGTTGAGCGCTTTGATATTGAAAAAAGTGTTGAAGATGCGAGCCAGATTGGCGCACAAAAAGGCTCTCTGATGTACTTTCCTGAGGGGACTTTTACGCGCAAACCAGGGCTTGCTCCTTTTCATATGGGCGCTTTTTTAGCTGCGGTAAAAAGTCATCGTCCGGTCGTGCCCATTACTATTCGTGGTTCTCGCTCTATGCTTAGAGAGCGTAACTGGTTTCCGCGCAGAGGGGAGATCGAAATGATAATTGGTGATCCTATTGCAGTTGAGCCTGGTGATGATGAGTGGCAAATCGCAACTCGATTAAAAGACAAGGTAAGAGCAGAAATATTATCTAATTGTGGCGAGCCGGATTTAGAAAAAAGCTAATTCAGTGGTTTGTCCTAAAAAAATAGCAATCAGCCCTTCTTAGCCGCTTGCTGCCCCGTGGCAATGTCAACGCGTAATAGCAGGTAACCACCGGCAAGGAACAGCAGCACAATAGACAGGATGCCGATCCGGTTGCTTCCGGATAGCAAAGTGATCCAGCCCACCAGCACAGGGCCGAGTACAGCTGCGAACTTGCCCAGCATATTGTAAAAGCCGAAGAACTCCGCGTTTTGCCCGGGCGGGATAAGGCGGGCATATAGCGAACGGCTAAGAGACTGCACGCCGCCCTGAACCAGCCCGATAATCACGGCCAATAGATAAAACTGCCATGCCGCATGTATAAAAGCGCTAAACAGAGTAACGCAGATGTAAACTGCCAACGCGATCAAAATTCCGTGCTTGGTGCCGATGCGCTCGCCGATGTAGCCGAAGGCAATCGCTGCAGGAAAGCCTACAAACTGGGTGATCAGCAGCGCGGTGATTAGATCGTTGGAAGCCAGTCCAATCGACAAGCCATAGTCCACCGCCATGCGGATAATTGTATCTACCCCGTCGATATACAGCCAGTAAGCCAGCAAAAAAAGAAAGGTTTGCTGTAGGGCTCTGATCTGTTTGAGGGTCTTCCTTAGCTGCTTGAATCCATTTTTGATAGCGACAACGGCAGCAATTTTATCAACGGCCGGTTCATGGACAAATAGCAGCAGGGGCAGACTGAACAACAGCCACCATAGCGCTGTGCATAAAAATGCCACCCGAACAGCCTCACTGGCATCCGCAAGCCCGAAACTTGCAGGTTGCAGAGTCATCCAAACGTTAAAGGCGAATAGCAGCCCGCCCCCCAGATACCCAAGACCAAAGCCCAGCGCCGACACTCGATCTATCGACCGCAGCGGACTGACGACGGTCAGCATGGCGTCATAGAACAGATTGCCGCCGGAAAAGCCGATTACGCCTGCGATATAAAGCAATGCAGCCAGAAGCCACTGTCCCTGCTCCACCCAATACAGCGCCCCGGTCATTACCATTCCCAAGCAAGCGAAAATCAGCAAAAAGCCCTTACGTCGCCCCATCTTATCGGCAACAACTCCCAATAAGGGAGAAATTAGTACCACGATCAAACTGGCCGTTGAGTTGATTATTCCCAGGTGATAGGTACTTTCGATAACCGGCACATCTTCCGACCAGTATTGCTTGAAAAATAGGGGGAAAAAGCCAGCCATCACTACCGTGGCAAACGCGCTATTAGCCCAGTCGTAAAATGCCCATGACCAGATCGCACGCTTATTTGCAGACATAGGCACCTTCGCAAGTTATTGACAAACCTAAGTCAGTGCCAGCCGAGCGGCAATAACCATCAGCATGAATCGGGAGGAAAAGCATCGGCTGCAGGTTCAGACGAACGGGGAAAGCCAGTTTAACTGCAGGAATATGTGACTCGCTCAAAAATGCCATCTGCGCACTCCACTGGGCAATGTTGTTTTGCTAGTTACCTATTGTTACTCTTGTTAGAGTAACTGGAAAACAAAAATAGTAACTAAAAACAAAATCCAATAACCATTATTCCAGTATAGGACATACGCAGACACAAAGCTTTTTCCAATATTTTCAACTTTTGCAAAGAAAAATATTTGCAGGTCTAACTTTCTGCTTTAGGTCATATACTCGGTTCAGCTTGACAACAGTCGGCATACATATAATTTCACGTTTACTTATAAATCAGCACTTGTATTCGAAGAAATCATTCTAGGCATATCAAAAACAAACGTAGTGCCCGATTGAGATTTTGCATCTAACCGTAATTTACCTTCAAGGGGGCCTGTAACCAAGTTGTGAACGATATAAAGCCCCAACCCACTGCCGCCAGAGCCCATCTTGGTCGTAAAAAACGGATCGAATATTTTACTGCGTAATTTATCTGGAATACCAACACCATTGTCACTGACAGTGATGCGGACTCTTTCGGAATCTAGAACTATGACATTTACCGTTACTTGTCCTTCAGGTAAATCATCAAAGGCATGTCGAAGCGCATTTAATATAAGATTATTGAGTATCTGCCCTAATACGCCAGGATAACCTTTCATTTGAATACCTTCTGGCACCTGAGCGACCAGCTGGTATCGTGTCGACTTAAACTGGTGAGCCAAGGTATTAACAATTTCGTCTATAACGGTTTTTAAATCATACGTCCTTTTACGACCGCTCGACTGATCTACTGCTACCTGTTTGAAGTTACCGACAATTTCAACCGCACGATTTAAACTTGTTTCCAAGAGCAGGCAGCCTTCCTGAGCTTGATCACAAAAGAGGGTCAAATCAGACCGCTTTAGTGAACCATTTACACCTGCTTGAGATAAATTTTCAACCCAATGTTTCAGACTGTTGGCAATTATTTTGCTATTTCCTATTGGTGTATTTAATTCGTGTGAGACGCCAGCTACCAGTGCACCCAAGCCTGCTAATTTTTCAGTTCGAACCAGCTCAATTTGTGCGAGTTGTAATGTCTCTAGCGCGCGAGCCAAGCGCCTATTAGCTGATTGAATAAGCCAGGCGATCCAACTTGTGAACGCCACCCCAATGGCAGTAAGCCATAACAGCCCCGTTTTTGTTGATTGCCAACTCTTTTCGCTTTGTTCGTTTTGCTCATTAATCTTATCAGTGGCTTCCAGCATAACGGAGCCAATCAAAGTTCCGAAGCGCGGGCTTAACTGCTGTTCTAAACCACGGGCACGGCCTATTGAACTAAGCCATTTGTCAGGGAAATTTGGATTATATTCAAGTAATGACTGAGCGTTTTGTTTACTGAGGCGGATATGTTGAGCGATCAATTTATCGGTTAATTTCAGCTCTAAATCTAAGGAAATTAAATTATCTCGAACAATTTGCAATTGCCGCTGTACAAGGTTTTCAGTACCTTTATATTCACGTAAATGGTGAGCAAACTCATCTTCAGTTATGCCGTTTACTTGTAGATTGCGCCAACTTTCTTGTTGGTCTTTATAAAACAGCTGCGCAGATCGAGATGAGTCCACTATGTTCAGTAGCTGGTGTTGTTGAACGCGAAGCAACTCCTGATTTGATTGAACATCAGTAGACAGCCTCACGCCGACAATGCTAATAGCAAACATAAACAGCCCAGGAAGAACGACACCAAGTAGTTCTCTTGTTCCTATCAATAACGGCTGTCGATTATAAAAATTCATCGGTACGCGCACTTTAACTCCTTAATTAAACAACCGTCTAAGTGGTCCCCAAAAGAAGTTGACGCCTCACACACCCAGTTCAAGATCACTTAACCGCCTCAGCTAATAATTGGCTTGCCTTTAATGGGCTTAATTGGCCGTCATTCCAAAACTCAGAAACCACTTCATAAACATTGGTCAGCTTATCGAGAGGCATTGCCATATGAGTGGCTACGCTGGGTAATTGTCTCCCATTTTTTCCAGCATCCGAAAAATCACGCATAGAAGCCTGAGCACAGGTATCAAATCCATCTGCTGAAATATCAACTCGGACAGGAATCGAACCCTTTATTTGATTAAATTTCTGCTGCACTTTTGTCTCTAAAAGAGATTTCGCAAATGCTTCCTGTGCTTTAAGCTGATCAGCTTTTTTTACCTTAAACATGGCAAAAGCATCAACAGTATAGCTAAAAGAACCTTGGGTTCCAGGGGAGGGAACACACGCGTATTGTTTGCCAGCCTGCATGTTTGCCGCAATAAACTCTCCTTTGGCCCAGTCCCCCATAATCTGCATACCCGCTTTACCACGAATGACGAGTGCAGTTGTCAAATTCCAATCTCGTCCTGGCGATCTACTATCCGTATAGTTTCTAAGTTTACGAAACAACGCGAATGCACGCTGCATAGTGGCACTTGTTAACACACTTTCATTTAAGTCTACAAAGGCGCGCCGATAAAATTCAGGTCCGCCAACGCTTAAAACAACAGATTCGAATAAAACAGTGTCCTGCCAAGGCTGGCTGCCGTGCGCAAGAGCAATGTAACCGGCCTTTTTTATCTTATCAAGAGCAAGGAAAAAATCATCAAGTGTCGTTGGTACCTCTTGAACACCAGATGCTTTTAACACTTCGAGATTAACCCACAACCAATTCAAACGATGAACATTGACCGGGACAGCCACATAATGGCCGTTATATTTCATTTGTGATCCGATAGAGGGGGGTAATATCGTGTCCCAGTTTTCTGCTAAAGCAAGTTTATCCAGATTGGCAAGCATACCTCTCTCTGCCCAAGAACGAATTTCAGTCCCTTTCATCTGCGCAGCTATCGGTGCAGAGCCCGTTGCAACACGCTGAGTGAGTACAGCTCTCGCATTTTCACCGCCACCGCCGTCGACAGCAAAGTCCATCCATTGATGTCCCTTAGACTGAACAGCCTTCTTAATTTCAACCAAAGCGCGAGACTCACCTGCCGATGTCCAAAAATGTAATACCTCCACTTCAGCTGCAAAGGTTAAAATTGGAAGCAAAAATAATAGGGACGCTAATTTAATGAAACTCTTCATTTTGGATTCCTTCCAAGGTGAGTTAGGCTCACTACATTGCTCTGACACTGATAATCGTATCAATAATGCAATTTTAATAAAGATAGCAAATCAGTCACTTTCGGCCAGATTAATTGCGGCTAAGTGATTAAACTATTGACCCTGAGCAACTAGTGGATATATATCCGGCCTCTTATAAGTGGAAGTTTTTTTCATGGCTTCTCACAAACTGCCAGCTCCAATACGTGGGGGAGTAAACCGGAGTCACAATCATTGTGCAAAACAAACTAAATACAGGCTGGCTTGAATAACTATAGCATTATTTTCATTGGGTTAGGCACTTACAAAGAGTCTGATGAAGTAGCTTATTGCGAAGATGAGAGGCTAAACAAACCGCTACACTTCGGATGCGTTGTAAATACCAAGCAAGCGATCAAAAAGTAACTGCATCAATTGCAATCAAAGTACCCAAACGCAACATTTTACTTTGTCTGTGAAGCCGTCTTTGCGGTTATTACGTTTACCCTTTATACCAGCCTCTGGTACTGCGGCTATGTCGTTGTACCTTCCTTAATCCCTAAAAAAGCAGTACCTCTAAAGCTTTTCTAATGCGCTTGAAGTTCATTTTTATATTGTTCAACAAATAGAATTCGTTGTTCAGTGAGTGGATGAGTAGAGAAAAAGTCAGATTTTGAACGCTGTGATGTGTTTGATTTTTCTTTATCTCTATCTAAGCGCTGCATAATTTGAGCAAAGCTATCAAGTGGTAAATCAAAGTGATCAAGCTGATCCAACGCATATCTATCAGCCTCTTTTTCAAACTGCCGGGAATAAGATAAATCCACCAATAAAGTCGGCAAACCGGTAATTAAATCAAATGTATCAACATCACCAGTAATGAATATTACCGCCAGAGTCACCATAGAACCTTGCAGCATCCGCCGTAACATATGCTTATGTTCAAGGTGCCCTAATTCATGAAAAAGTATTGCTAATAATTCATCGTCACTTTCCGCTAATTCAACAAGCTTATCAGTAAAAACAATTTCTCCTCCCGGTAATGCAAACGCATTGGCCCCCATACCAGATCGAAATAGAAGCTTAGGTTTTAATCTTGCATGAGCTTGAATATAAGGCAGGAATAAAAGATCAATATGCTGACGACGCGATTCATCAAGCGCAGAGGGATCAAATAACGTAGCGTCTAAAAGATCCAAACTACTAGTGGAATTTTCAGTTACAAATTCCGGCAATTGGTAAGCAAGGGTTTCAGATAGTTTAGGAATGCCGTAAACAAAAGAGGCCCAGACAATAGCCAGGGTAGCAAGTGTAAAAATCATTACCAAAGATAAATTTGTTTCTAATTTATGCAAAATAGAAGTGGATTTTGATCCACTAAAAATAGCAATTAATTGCGAAATACCATTATTATCTTCTGTAATAAATAACTCATTATCACCAAAAGAGATTTCCCTTGGCGTATTACCAAGCTGAGGAGTGATTTTTAATTGTGAAAATGCTAATGAAAAAAGCGTTTCACAAGAGATAGGATCAGTATTTAGCTGCTCCTCTTCATCTATTATAAAAGTGATCGGCTCATTTTCATTTACAGCCAGCAAACGCACTTTATGGCGTTTGCTGGTTTTTCCATCTAAGTAAATCCCTGTAATAAACATATTATTTATGATTCTTATTATGCGAAGTCAAATACTTCCCCAAACTCTTCACCAAGAGCACTAACATTTTCTTGTTCTGCCGCAGAGAACCCTTCTAAATCACTCGCAGCATGCATAACTAAACAGGAGCTCATATATTTGGCAACTCTTACTTTTGCAGCTGGAAGATATAAACCAAAGGTAATTAAAGTAAAGAACAGGTTATGTAAAATGACTTTAGTTAACCCGGACATAGTTAAATTGGCATCAAAATGATGATCTAAAAGAGAAGTGCTTTTATAAAATAGATTACTCGTTGATACAACGAAATAAACTATCACAGCAAAATAAGCACAGCCCATAAGAAGCAATGATAAAATGGACATTTCAGGAATAAAATAACTAATAGCGGCAATGGGTAAAGCGCAGGCAATTGCGATACCTATCATGGTCAAAAAAATCATTCCATAATCTTTGTAAGTAGCTTTAAAGCTAAACTTACTCGTCCCATAAGCACTGTTATTAACTAAATATTCATTAGATTTGAGTATAGCTAACGGGAATAAAATACCTAGCGTTAAAACACCGATTAAAGGCCAAATAAAGAGTACCATAGCGGCTTGACCATAAGAGGCTTTAAAACGAAATTGAATATTTGCGTAAGCCGACATGCGGTGATTAAATTCAAGTGATTTATTAATAAAGTACGGCATTGCAATAAGCAGTAATACTAGCAAAACACCGCCTGCAATAGGGTTCAAGTTAGATATAACATTAAAAGCGATGAATGCCAAAATAGCAATGATTCGACTTTTTAATATCGCTTTAGGATCAGCTAAATAACTAAAGTTGGAATTATTAAGATACAAATTAGAATAAAAATACTGATTACTTCTAACTTTTGCCCAAGCTGAATAGATACCAAAGGTGACAATAGTCAGCAACACATTAACTATCCATATCTTGAAGTATTCAGTACCATCACCACGAAACTCAAAATTCAATAGCCCCTTGCTACTTACAGCAGCTTGTTCTATTTCAGTAGAAACAGTGTCCATATTAAACATTCCTTATTTTAATAAATTGTATTTTAAAAGAGATAAAAAAATCACACTGATAAACCAGCCCATCTATTTACCCATCAAACAACACTTAAAAAACATTATTCAAAGAATCAAATACAAAGCCGGAAAAAATCAAATCAATAATATACAAAGTGAAACATCAAAACAAGGTGAATTATATGTTTTAATTACATTTTAACTAATCTTGGATATATCAAAGCCAGCGAGGTTAAGCGAATAAATAGAAAGAGAAGGCTAGACAGCCAAGCTTTTTTGCAGGCATTAAATCAGCTTATAACCCTGAAGATTTTTTTATCACTCTTTTAAAAGAATTCGCCAGAGCCCTGCCCGGGCACCCGCGAAACCTTTCTTTATCCTGCTATAAATACTATAAATTTAAATCAAAAAACGCCAGCTTACGACTCCACAACGGAGCAGCTAACGGAGCAGGATTAGCCGCCTTATAGGGGATTAAACTGTCAGGCTCGGCAAGCAGTAAACGCCAAAACTTAATGCTTAAACTGTCTACGCTGTGAGATTCTGCATTAGCCAGTAAAACTAAACCTATCTGTTTCTCTTTGGAATAAGCAATCAGCGCTCTAAACCCTTCTACCCAGCCGCTATGCAGATATAAAGTATCATCTTTATACTGATATACCCGCCAGCCGATGCCGTAATGAGCATCATCAATAATGCCCTTCCAGCTTCTGCGTCTTAAATCTTTAACAGTGCGAACAACCGGCTCCCTGACTTTATCTAAGAGCGGCTCTGAAATAACCTCTGGGGTATTGCCTAACTGCGCGATAAGCCACTTGCTCATATCCTCAATGCTGGCATTCACACCAGCAGCCGCACCGACTTTATAAAAATCCGGGTTAACCTTAACCTGGTGCCAGGGACCACGACGACTGACTGTAATATGTGGATAAGCTTTATTCGCCGTATCCTGATAAGCATCATAACCAACACTGGCATTAACCATATCCAGCGGCGAGAAGATCATGTTCTGCATCACTTCTTCGTAGGTTTTTCCTGCATTACGCTCGACCACTTCTTCAATAAAGCTAAATAATACATTCTGATAACCGTAACATTTACCCGCGGAGCAGGCCGGCTCTAATGCAGAAAATTTATCAATAACCTGGCTAAATACAAACCGCCCTTTTAAATAACCGTCGAAGGCATTTGGTACTAAACCACTACTGTGGCTAAGTATATGTTTGATAGTTATCTTTTCAGCCTGCCCGGCTTTTTTAAGCTTAAATTCAGGGATGTATTCAACAATAGGATCGTTCCAGGAAAATTTATTCTGCTCAACCATCAGCGCGGCCAGCTCTGCGGAAAATGTTTTTGATACCGAAGCGAGCCTGAATACTGTCTGCGGGTTAACTGCTTGAGGCGCTTTTTTACCTCTAATACCATAGGTTTCCATAGCAGAAACCTGGTCGCCGCGAACAATGGCAAAAGCGGCCCCGGGAATATCAGCAGACTGCATTGCCTGTTGGAATTCCGCAGAAAAATCACTTTCTAATTTGAACTGCAATAAGGGCACGGCCTGTGTCGGCAGCCCTGCACTTAAAAAAACAACAACCAGTAAAAATAATAAGTTATAACTCAAGAAAACTCCCAAAAGACAATAGGCTAAAAATGCAATATACGCCCTATCGCCATTATACTATTGCACTTCGTAGATAAAAGATTTGTATTACGCCCTTTATCAATTATTGCAAAGTATTAATAAATTCTTTTTCGTATTTATTTACCTTATACAAATAATTACGAGCTTCAGCAATCGGGTTTTTAGTTGTTAAATTATCATAAATCTGCTGACTATTTTTTCTATTCATCACCTTCACCGCTTCCGTTCTATTGGAATGAAACGTTTTAAATACATTACCAGCGCCTCCGTTATAGGCGGATATCACAGCATAATGCCGACCTAAATCGTTTTTTACATCTTTCAGGTATCTTGTATTCAAAATCTTTAAATATGCCGTTCCAGTATCTATATTATTACTTGGTGAAAATAGGTAAGCTTTCGTTGGTTGATCTTGACGATTTTTTACCTTTTGGAAAACATCTTTACCAGCCGTTTTAGGGATAACCTGCATCAAACCATAAGCATTTGCATGAGAAACTGCATAAGGGTTAAAACTGCTTTCGGTTTTAATTATTGCGTAAATAAGGCTTTCTTTAATGTTATAACGTTTACTGGCTTGCTGAACTAAAGTCGAATACTTATAGCTGCGGATCTCTTCACTATTTTTAACTAAGTCAAATTCCACTGAATATATTTTTTTATTACCGCTATATTTAGTTTCTAACTTATTATCGATTAGGTTCTGAGCATAACGTTCTGCTCTCCATTTCCATCTAATTGGCTGTTTATCTTCATCTAAAACCTGCTTATATAAAAATGGCTCTGCTTTTAATTCAGGGATCTCTTTTGATGAAAAAATATCTACATCATTTACTGAATCAGGTGTCAGTAATGTAGTGACAATGGCGCTTTTTAAATGTGTCAAAGATGAATATTTTGAAATTGTTTCAACACGAACAATTCCCTTCTCAAAATCGATAAAAGCCCGATCCTGATAATTATTAGTATATTTAACATATTTTTTTCTCTGCGGAAGTTGTATTTCTTTTTCTCCCCATATTTTATCTATATTTTTTTCAAGTTGAGAAAACATAATGACCGCGGATCTGACATCTTTTTCTATTTCATCGGGGTGCTTTTTATAATGTTCAATACGTTTTTTCGCCTCCTTTTGTACAAATTGGTAGCGATTAGTTCCACTACAAGCAGTTAATAAAAGAAGACCTAACATTGTTGCAATTAACGTTTTCACGAAAAGATCCTTATTCGCTTTTTGTCCTGTAACCTCTCCATTTGTCTCTTTATTTTTAATAAATATAGAAGGTTACAGGCGATTTAAATATTTGTGTGTTTTCCTGCACATTATGCTGCGAAGGCAAAATATTGAAAAGCCCCAAGATCAAAGAATAAGCAAATATAGAGGCCCCAGATAAATATAATTAATCATATGAAAAAGTCGGGATACCCAAACCTTTTTTAGCTTCTAAAACAGCAAACCAACTCGGCAAGGTATTCCCTTCCATTTTCTTGTGATGAACAAACGCTTTAGCAAGGAAAATCATGGATCAAATTGAACGCCAGTTCAGATTTATGAGCGGGCTAGGCTCTGTGCACCCTGTTTTCTCTTGCTGTTGAGAGAGCATGACTGAGTCGATTATTTTTCATCTTTTGCTTATCAAGGCAAAAGGCAATACACGATCCCATTTGTTTTCCAATAAATATTTCCCGGCTCAATGAGATTGTAAAACGATTTTGTATTCAATATGGTGATGCTAGCCCAAGGCTGCATAACAACTATGCAAAGCCTGAATACGCCAGCCAAAATCACTTTAACTGCTTATTTTCAAGAGTTAGTTCACACCTCAATACATCAATCAAATACCAACCCGATTTTGACAGGATAGTATTACAAATAGCCAGTAATTAACCACACAAGCGTTATTAAGTTAAGTACATTTAACAGCATGAAAAATAACTTTCATTATATTGCAAGGCATAAGATGCCATTTATCAAACAAGTAATGATCGATTTATTCACCAGTTTATTTGCTGCCAGTATGATATTAAGAAATTTATTAATTGCGTAATATCCCATTTACTAGCAACAGCAAAATGTAATTTAGCAGAAAATATTTTACTGAATATGAGGTTTAAAATGACATTTAAAGATGATTTTATATGGGGCGCTGCTGCAGCGAGTTACCAGATTGAAGGTAACACACAACTTATTGATGGCTGCCAAGAGTCAGTATGGGATATGTGCAGTCGTAAAAAAGGCTTTGTCCATGGCGGTAATACCGGGTTTATAGCTTGTGATCATTACAATCGCTATAAAGAAGATGTGGCCATTATGAGTGATATGTCACTGCAGGCATACCGACTAAGTATCATGTGGCCTCGCGTTATGCCTCAGGGTATTGGCAAAGTAAATGCTCAAGGGTTAGATTATTATGATCGTTTAATTGATGAATTATTAAGTAAAGGCATTGACCCTTGGGTTACTCTTTTTCATTGGGATTACCCCATGGCGCTTTTTCATAAAGGCGGCTGGTTAAATGATGACTCAAGTGACTGGTTTGCAGAATACACCCGCGTTATTGTTGATAAACTTTCAGACAGAGTTAGCCATTGGTTTACCTTAAATGAGCAAGCTTGTTTTATTGGCAATGGACATCAAAATGGGACACATGCCCCGGGCTTACAGCTGGCCAATAAAGAGGTCAATAGAGCCTGGCATAATGCACTTTTAGCACATGGTAAAGCGGTAAAAATCATTAGAGAAGAGGCGAAATCCCCCGCCAAAGTGGGCGCGGCTCCCTGCTTTCGCACTGCCGTTCCTTTTAGTCACTCTCCCGAGGATATTGAAGCCGCTCGTCAGCATACATTCAATATGCTTGATGACTCTATGTTTAACGCCACTTGGTGGATGGATCCGGCTTTTAAAGGAGAATATCCAGAAGACGGGCTGGCACTATTTGCAGATGACGCGCCAACCATTAAAGAGGGGGATATGGATATTATCTGCCAGCCTTTAGATTTTGTTGGTTTTAATGTTTATAGTTCTGCGTTAGTTAAAGCGGGAATTGATGGCAAACCAGAGGTGGTAGACTACCCGAGCGATCACCCTATGACCTATTTTAAATGGCCTGTCAGCCCGGAGTCTCTTCGCTGGGGCACGCAATTTTTGTATGAGCGTTATAAAAAACCGATTATCGTTACCGAAAACGGCTTAAGTTTAAATGACTGGGTTAGTTTAGATGGTAAGGTGCATGATCCAAAACGCATCGATTTCTTAAACCGTTACCTTTTAGGTACGAAACAAGCAATTGAAAATGGCACTGATATCATTGGTTATTTTCAGTGGTCTATTCTTGATAATTTTGAATGGGCAGAAGGATACAGTCAGCGATTTGGAATGGTCCATGTTGATTATGCAACGCAAAAGCGAACAGTCAAAGATTCTGGGCATTGGTATAAAGAGGTGATTGAGTCCAATGGAAAAAAACTAGGTGATCACTCCCCTCTTCATAATTGGGTAGCGCCAGAAAACTTCAATAAAAATATTAAGTAGCCTTAGCTATTACAGTGATTAATGAGTATCAATCAGTCTGTTAAAAGAAATATTTATACTCATTTATCGTTAATATAGCTTTACTCATCACGAGTAACACTCAATT
>NZ_CEZLMY010000082.1:0-12279 GCF_983033635.1 Psychromonas sp.
CAAACTTCCCTATGGCATATTTACGTGAGGATGATGTTTTAACTTGCTGCAGTACCAGCAAAGAGGATATTAAGATTAGCACTTATCAATAAACTGATATTATTTTCAAACAGCTAACAATATGGTTAATGTGGCCGATACCTCCTGATGCCAACTAATCAGCGGAAAAATAGATTATACAAACTTCCCTATGGCATATTTACGTGAGGATGATGTTTTAACTTGCTGCAGTACGAGCATTAAACTTACTGCTTTCTACTTACTAAGAAACGCTTTATTTTATTAACGCAACAGCTTAAAAAACCTTCGACAGTGAGTTTACTCACAAATGATTAACTTACTCTTCCTAACAAACCTAGCTTTTATTTAATTCACTTTTAAATGATCTATACTTGCTTGTTTATCCAATAACAATCAGGGATTTTAAATTTACAGGATGTTAAACCTTTTTCGATTATCTCCTTTGCCAATTTTACTAACTGTTTTAAGCAGTCAGGTCGTTTTTGCTAGTTCTGAATTTACCCAAGGCTATGAAGCTGCGCAAGCTGGTGATTATGAACGCGCGATACAGCTGTGGCGACCACTGGCAGATGAAGGAGATCCTGCGGCACAATACACATTAGGCTGGATGTATGAAAGTGGTCAGGGGGTTTCACAAAATTTTCAGCAAGCGGCATATTGGTATGAAAAATCGGCAGTTCAAGGTGACGTGGCAGCACAATACGTACTTGCAACTATGTATGATAAAGGTACTGGTGTAGTTATAAATCCACAGGAAGCGGTAAAGTGGTTTTTAAAAGCAGCCAACCAAGGTGATGCCATCGCACAATTCCAATTAGGAGTACACTTCCAAAAAGGCTTAGGGGTTGAACAAAGTGATAGTGAAAGTTTGCTTTGGTTTCAGAAAGCGGCCAAACAAGGTCACCTCACAGCACAAATTAATTTGGGGAAAATATACCAATCTGGAAAAGGTACTAAACAAGACTACCGTCTGGCAATACAGTGGTATGAAAGAGCTGCGACCCAAGGGGATGCCTTAGCACAGTTTCATCTCGCCCGTATGCATGAATATGGACGAGGATCCCCTCAAGATTATCAACTTGCAAAATCTCTCTACTTAAAATCAGCAAATAACTATTATGCACCTTCAGCCTATAAACTGGCTGAGTTTTATGAGTTAGGTAAAGGGGGCGATATCAATTTCGAAAAAGCATTAAAATGGTATAAACAGGCAGCTAGTAAGGGAAACCATGCGGCTCAATTTAAACTGGGTCTTATGTATCAAAATGGCACTGGAGTAGTTCAAAATATCCACACAGCCATCGAATGGTATAACAGCGCCGCTCAACAGAACCATGCACAAGCATTTTATCAACTCGGTGTTATTTATGAGCAGGGTGTTGTTGATAAAAATGGCGCACAGAAAATAAAAGAAAATCCCCCAAAAGCGGCAAAATTCTACCAAAACGCATCCAAGCTTGATTATAATTTAGCCCATGCACGATTAGCTTATCTATATGAAAATGGCTTAGGTTTACCCGCTGATCTAAAGCTTGCTATTTCTCTTTATCAGCAATCTACGGAGGAGTGGGCAAAAATTCGTTTTAAAGCACTATCTAAACAACTAAACTGTTTCGCAACGGCAACAACCAAGTTATTTTCAGTCGCCATTGCTTGTACCAACCGTGAAATATTACGTCAACAGATTAAAGCACAAAACATTACTGCTATTGATGAAAATATCAACAGCTGGTCGGACACCTATTTTACAGGGGCTGTTATACGAGGAAGCAGTGAACTCGAGGTCACATACACAAGAGAGGATCTATTTGTCAGCGCAAAATATACCTTTGTGGGTCGCAGCAAGCCGGAACTGATCGCCCGCATTAAAAACAAACTCAGCCAAAAACATGGTGATCCTCACAATCAGTCGGGTGATATCAATCAGGGTAAAGCAAGCTTCCAATGGTTCTTGGGCGATGGAATTGAATTATCAGTTAATCGCGAATGGCCTGATACAACGACCTTTGTTACTTACTCTTTTCCCGAAAACCGGTCTTTATTGGAAAAACAACAAACACAATCAACAAATAAAGAATATAAGCCTGAATAAAATTCGCCATAAAACTGCAACTTTGGTAAATAATTTAAAAACATTTGTTCTACTTGCTTTCTTACCATAAAATCAACCACATACTAATACCAAATTGAATAATTAAGTTCCCACTCAAGGCGCTGTGCTGTTTCAGTTCTAGGCGTATCGATTTAGGGATGGTTACTCCCTTTCAAATTGGTATAAACAATGCTTTTCATAGAAGTTGAGTCCATGGATACTACGCTATTACTTTTTATTGGCACCGCATTTACCTTTGGGATGCTAATTAACTTCACCGGTTTGCCGCCAATGGTTGGTTTTTTATTGGCCGGTTTTGCCCTGAATTTTTTTGGTTTTGAATCCACAGAAGGTTTAATCACCTTTGCTAATTTAGGTGTCACCCTCTTACTCTTCTCAATCGGCTTGAAATTAGATCTTCGCACCCTTTTCAAAGCAGAAGTTTGGGGGGGCGCAAGTATCCATATAGTTAGCAGTATTATTTTTTACGCGCTACTTTTATTTTCCTTAAAACAGATTGGCCTCTCTTTTTTTACCACCCTCGATATGCCAGCTTTGCTTCTGGTGTCCTTTGCATTGAGTTTTTCCAGCACCGTTTTTGCAGTAAAAATTCTTGAAGAAAAAAGTGAAACAAACTCCCTTTACGGCCGCATCGCGATCGGTATCTTGATTATGCAGGATATTTTTGCCGTACTTTTCTTAACCATTTCTGTTGGTGAAATCCCTTCTATCTGGGCATTTACATTACTTGCATTGCCACTTATCAGGCCCCTGCTGTTCAAACTTCTAGACGGAGCAGGTCACGGTGAACTGCTGGTCTTATATGGTTTTTTCCTGGCACTGGTGATCGGCGCTGGATTATTTGAATCTGTCGGCATGAAAGCAGATTTAGGTGCCTTGATTGCCGGTATGTTACTGGCCGGACATCCTAGCGCTAAAAATATGGCTAAATCACTGTTTAATATGAAAGAGCTATTTTTAATCTGCTTCTTTTTAAACATAGGTTTAGGCGGACTACCAAATCTTGATCACCTCATGATTGCAGCTGTTTTATCGCTACTCTTATTAGGAAAAATTGCACTGTATTTTATTACCTTAACAAAATTTAAATTGCGTTCCCGTACCTCGCTTTTTGCCTCATTTACATTAGCCAATTACAGTGAATTTGGTTTGATTGTTGCTTCTCTTGCAACCTATAAAGGCTGGTTAACACAAGACTGGTTAATCATTACAGCACTTGCAGTTTCTTTAAGTTTTATTATTGCCGCACTATTAAATAAATATGCCGATACTGTTTACACACGTTTTACACTGTCATTAAAACGTTTCCAATCTACACGCTTACATAAAGATGATCGCCCCGTTCGGGTTGGCGATGCGCAAATATTAGTGATGGGAATGGGCCGCATTGGCGCAGGAGCTTATGATGCTTTAAAACTGACTTATGGCGAAAAGGTAATGGGTGTCGATTATGATCATCAAACAACCATTAAACACCGCGAGTTAGGACGACGAGTAATTACCGGTGATGCACTTGACTCTGATTTTTGGAGTAAACTACAACTGACCGATAATATAAAACTTATTTTGTTAGCAATGCCCGACCATAACGGTAATCGTTATGCTGCAGAACAACTAAATAAAATCAAATTTTGCAGCTTTGAAGTGGCGGCACTTGCACACTATAAAGAGGATGAAAATGAGTTAAACGCACTTGGTGTAAACCCCGTTTATAATATGTATGTGGAAGCGGGATCCGGTTTTGCACGCCATGTTTGTTCTGAGTTACACCCCGTTTTAACAAAAAACCCTCATAAACAAGAGTTATAGGAAAAAAATCACCTAATCCATGTATTTGTGACTTAATTACACGGATTTAGTGTGACTTTTCTTCAATATTCTGCAAAAATCGTGCAACTAAATTTTTCAAAAAATATTCGTTCTCTTTTTGCTGTGTTTAAGCAAACGGAAAAGCATTAATAAATATTAAAAGATACTAAATACGCTAAGTATTGGTATTCAAATAAAAGGTAACGTTATGTGTTCTATTTTTGGTGTGCTCGACATTAAAAGCGATCCTATCGCATTGCGCCAGCAAGCAATTGAAATGTCTAAACTGCTTCGTCACCGTGGCCCGGATTGGTCTGGTGTTTACTCGTCTGATAAAGCTATCCTCGTCCATGAACGTCTTTCAATCGTCGACGTAAATACAGGCGCACAGCCACTATACAATCAAAATAATACACATATCCTAGCGGTTAATGGTGAAATCTATAATCATAAAGAATTAGCTGCTGAATTAACCTGCGGTTACCAGTTCAAAACAAAATCTGATTGTGAAATTATTCTTGGTTTATACGAAGAAAAAGGTAATACCTTTTTAGATGACCTGAACGGTATCTTCGCATTCTGCTTATATGATGCAGAAAAAGATAAATACCTGATTGGTCGTGACCATATGGGTATCATTCCACTTTACATGGGTTGGGATGAACACGGTAACTTTTACGTTGCATCAGAAATGAAAGCATTAACGCCTGTTTGTTCAAAAGTTCAAGAGTTTCCACCAGGGCATTTCTTAGACAGCGAGATCGGTGAAATCACTCAATATTACACTCGTGATTGGATGGAATATGATGCGGTAAAAGATAACGACGGTAGCGCAGCTGAAATCGGTCAAGCGCTTGAAGAGTCAGTTAAACGTCAACTTATGTGTGATGTGCCATACGGCGTATTACTTTCTGGTGGTTTAGACTCCTCAGTTATCTCTGCAATCACGCAGAAATTTGCTAAACAACGTGTTGAAGATGATGATCAATCTGGCGCTTGGTGGCCACAACTGCACTCGTTCTCTGTAGGTCTTGAAGGTTCTCCTGATTTAGCAGCTGCACAAAAAGTAGCTGATGAGTTAGGTACAGTACATCACCCGATTATCTTTACTGAGCAAAATGGTATCGATGCACTACGTGAAGTAATTTATCACTTAGAAACATACGATGTAACAACGATCCGCGCTTCTACTCCTATGTACCTGATGGCACGTAAGATTAAAGCGATGGGCATCAAGATGGTACTTTCCGGTGAAGGCGCGGATGAAATCTTCGGTGGTTACTTATACTTCCACAAAGCACCCAATGCGCAAGAGTTTCATGAAGAGTTAAACCGTAAACTAAACAAACTGCATATGTTTGACTGTTTACGAGCGAACAAATCAATGTCAGCTTGGGGTGTTGAAGCGCGTGTACCATTCTTAGATAAAGAGTTCTTAGATGTGGCAATGCGTACTAACCCAGAACTTAAAATGATCAAAGATGGTCGTATTGAGAAAAATATTCTACGTGAAGCGTTTGATGGGCAGCTGTTAAGCGAAGTGTTATGGCGTCAAAAAGAACAATTCTCTGACGGTGTTGGTTATAGCTGGATTGATTCGCTAAAAGAACATATCGAAACTCAAGTAACGGATCAACAATTAGCAAGCGCTGAGTTTAAGTTTCCAATCAATACGCCTGATACCAAAGAAGCGTACTTCTACCGCTCTATTTTTGCTGATCACTTCCCACTTGATAGTGCTGCAGAATGTGTACCGCACGGTAAGTCTGTTGCTTGTTCAACAGTTGAAGCATTAGCTTGGGATGAAAGTTTCCAACATAATGCAGATCCTTCCGGTCGTGCTGCCGGCATCCATCATGATGCTTACCAAACAAAATAATCGCTTTGATTATTAATCAATAAAAAGCGTTCAAATGAACGCTTTTTTTATAACTGAAATATAATAATGACTGATTTAAATCTACAAACTTGCCCCTGTAAAAGTGGAAAAGGCTACCAACAATGTTGCTTACCTTTTCATAATAGAAAAACCAAACCAAGCACATGTGAACAACTGATGCGATCTCGTTTTAGTGCGTTTGTTTTGCAGTTAGGTGATTATCTTTTTGATACCTATCATCCAAATTACCGAGGTGAGCTAACTGCAGCACAGTTAGCGACAAAAACCGTGGATTGGAAAAACTTACAAATAATTGCCACAGAAAGCTTAGATAAAACGGGTTTTGTCGAATTTAAAGCCTGGTTTGTCGATAATGGTCTGTTAGGTTGCCATCATGAGCGCTCTAATTTTGTAAAAGATCATCAACAATGGCTTTATTGTGATGGAGATATTTATCCTGAGCCAAAATCAGGTAAGATATCACGCAATGATCCCTGCCCTTGTGGTAGTGGCAAAAAATATAAAAAATGTTGCGCTAATTAATTATTGATCGAGATAAACATGGAAAAGAAAATACTACTGACCGATTGCCCTGATAGCAAAGGTCTGATTGCACAGATTACCAATATCTGTCAAAAGCATCAGCTAAATATTGTTAAAAACAATGAATTTGTAGATCATCAACATGGCCGCTTCTTTATGCGAACGGAGATTGAAGGTTACTTTAACGATCAAACTTTACTGGCTGATCTTGACTTTAATCTGCCAAATGGCTCTCATCGTTCATTAGTTTCACAACAACGTAAACGCATCGTAATTTTGGTCACTAAAGAAGCACACTGCCTTGGTGATATTTTAATGAAAAGCACTTACGGTGGCATTGATGTTGAAATCGCAGCGGTTATCGGCAACTACGATACACTTGAAGAGTTAGTAACTAAATTTAATATCCCTTATCACACGGTAAGCCATGAAGGTTTGTCGCGCGAAGAGCATGAACAAAAGGTATTAGATACAATTGCGCCATATACGCCTGATTATGTAATTCTTGCAAAATATATGCGTATATTGACGCCTACATTTGTTGAGAAATATGAAAATAAACTAATCAATATCCATCACTCATTTTTACCGGCTTTTATCGGTGCGAAACCTTATCAGCAAGCATTTGATCGTGGTGTAAAAATCATTGGTGCAACAGCGCATTTTGTTAATAATGATCTCGATGAAGGTCCAATTATCACCCAAGATGTCGCGCATATTGATCATGCTTACAGTGCAAGCGATCTTGCTAAAGCAGGCCGAGATGTTGAAAGGTCTGTATTAAGCCGTGCATTGCAGCAGGTATTGAGTGATAAAGTGTTTGTATACGCTAACCGAACCGTTGTTTTTAAATAACGCCTATCCAGCACTATTTTGAAAACTGATAAAAATGCGTTAATCGCTCGTGACAGTTAACGCATTACTGATTCTTACACCTTAAGGCAGATTGAGTATATACAGCCTTAAACTTGTAATAGAGAATAATTTTTTATAATCAAAAGCACATTAAAGGTGTGCAAATTGGCCTGCTGAACTGTGCAGATAATGGCTTCTTCAAATGTTTTCCAATTATTAACTTGCCTAAATAACATCTTTACAGCCGTTATCTGACGGCTGCAATTGCAACGCAATGCTATTGCTACTTATTTTTAATTTTTATAAACAACTTTTCAAAAAATAAAACCAGTATACCTATCGCTAAGCCTGTTACTAACTCAGCGAGCATACTCGGCATAAATAGTAAGGATTGATGAATAAAATGGACATTATGGACAAATATACCTCCAGCAACGAGCAGCATAGCTAACGTACCAATAATCGTTAACAATCTAATCACCCTAGGCAACGCAGCTACTAGCATCTCACCAATAACCATTAAGAACCGACTTCTTTTCTTTGAGAAGGCGATTATTTTAAAACCTAGATCATCCATTCTGACCAGCAACGCAACAAAGCCATAAACCCCTATTGTTGCTAACAGCGCAACAAATGACACAACGATGACTTGCAGTACAAGTGGTTGTCCCAATACTGTCCCCAAGGCAATAACAATAATTTCAATTGATAAGATAAAATCGGTAAAAATTGCCGATTTAACTTTTTTAGCCTCATAGTGCAATATTTCTTGCTCTGATAAGCACTGAACTTCTGCGATTGTGTGCTGTTCAGGCACAAAGTACTCATATATTTTTTCGGCTCCTTCAAATGCAAGATAAAGCCCGCCGACCATTAAGATCGGAATGATAATCCAAGATGCAAACGCACTTAACAGAAAAGCGATGGGCAAGATAATAAGTTTATTGCGCAGTGAGCCCTTTGTGATTTCCCATAATACCGGTAACTCCCTAGTGGCAGGAAAACCAGATGCTTTCTCAGCACCAACAGCAAGATCGTCTCCTAACACGCCTGCTGTTTTTTTGGTGGCGATCTTACTCATCATCGCTGCATCATCTAACAAGGCAGCGATATCATCAAATACAGCAAAAAAACCAATCGCCATAAATATTCCTTTTTACCAATTTGTGTTTTTAAATAGATAGTCAAGCGACCAGAAGATGGTTGCGTCTTGCTTTATCCTAACATCCGTCCGAGCCTCTGAAAGTGGTTTGGGTATAAATAGCCATATTAAACGACGGTAAAAGCTAGAGTCAAAGCAAAAAGAAGATATTTTATATAGAATTGAAATAGTTACGGAACTATTACTAGAAGGGATTTTTATTAATTGTATAAACGAAAGAGCTGCTATCAATCATTTTCAGCTTTATTATAAGGAGCAACTCCTCACTACATATAAGTCACTTTAATTGGCTTATTATCTAGATCCAAGGCTTTATATTGCGCCATTAAATCAACACCAACCCCTTCTGCTGTCTGAGACTCAACCTGCTTAATCGTCTCCGTTGTTCCCTGCTGAGCCGTTAAGCGATTTTGTGACAATAATGGTAAGTTATCTATTATATCACTAGGGATATCGCCTGTTACATTGCGAGATAACAGTGCTTCGTTGTTTAATAGCTGTTTTAAACGGATGCTGGTGAAATCCTTATTGTGCAAATCTTCATTTAAACTTGTAGCTTGCTGCAGCGAAATACCTTTATTTAGCAAAGGCTGAGCTTCAGGTAAAAACAGAGTTTCACGTAATGCTTGTTCAGGTAAAACATCTTCTTTAGCTTGCCTGAAAGTAAATTCAGCAAAATCTCGAGCATCATCTGATAACAAACTAAGTAACAGATTAAATTTATCACGCGTGCCATTATGCACAGCACTGTTTAGCTGCAGCCCTAATTGCCACTCGTTAATCAATAATCCACTTTCAGTTTGTTTAATATTCATACGACTTTGTTTATTTATGCTAGATATTTAGAGTTATCGGCAACAAACTGATTTTATTTAATGTTTTTTTCTTTTTTAGGCTTCACAAGTGGAAAATATCTGATATTATTCTCCGCGAAATGAAGGAGGGGTTCCCGAGTGGCCAAAGGGAGCAGATTGTAAATCTGCCGCGTAAGCTTCGGTGGTTCGAATCCACCTCCCTCCACCATTTCAATCTTCTCTTTACTTCGGCCACTACCTCTTTAATTCTAATATTCAAGTCTACAAATTTAATTCAGTATCACAACTTAGTGATCCAATTATTATTATTACTGCATTCTTATTCACGATTACCTACACTTAGTCATCAAAATAAACTAAAGAGTGAAATCTAATTACCGATGTTTAGCTACAAGAATAAAAGCATTCTGATTGTTGATGATCAAAAAGCATTTCATATCATGCTCAAAACGATGCTCTCCAGTCAAGGCGCCAAAAATATCAGTTTTACGGATAGCGCTGAGGGTGCAGTTAAACTCGCTCACCGCAAAGTATTTGATATATACCTTGTAGATTACAATCTAGGTTCAGGGAAAAACGGATCTCAGCTAATTGATTACCTGCGTAATAATCAGCTTATTCCAAACGCTTCATTATGCTTTATTATCACAGGTGATAATAATAAAGGGATGGTGCTGACAGCCATTGAAAAATCACCAGATGATTATTTAATGAAGCCTTTTTCACAAACTCAACTATTTAATCGACTAAGCAAAGCCGCTCAAAAAAAAATGGTCTTAGCCGATATTTTTGATGCCTTACAGGAAAAAGAGTACCCTCAAGCAATCTCTCTGTGTAAGGAAAAAATTAAAACAGAACCGAAATTTAGAGCATTATGTAAAAACTTATTAGCTGATATTTTTATCCAGACAGAGCAGTACAACGCTGCAGAGAGAATATTAAAGCCACTGGTCGATCAGCGCCCGTTAGTAAGAGCAAGCATCAGTTTAGGTAAAGCCTACTATTTACAAAATAAATACCCGGAAGCGATTAAACTTTTAAAAACGGTTATTGATAACTCTCCCCTGCAGATGGAAGCATATCAATGGTTAGCACGCGCATACCAAAAAACAGGCAAGCTTAACAAAGCATTAAATATGCTCACCCATTCGGCCAATATTACCCACCACAGTATTGAACGCCATCAAGAGGTTGCACTACTCGCCAATGAGATGAATGAACATAAAATAATGCTTTCTAGTTACTCGGCAATATTACAACTCAGCCGCAACTCTTTTTATCCTGACCCCTGCCATTTAGCAAATTATATTCGCAGCATTATTGATTACGCCATGGTTCAAGAAGATATCAGTGAACGAAAAACAATATTAAAACAGGTGAACTCGGCACTGTATCAAAGCCGCTTTGAAGAGGGGCAAAATAAAAACTTTGATTTCAATAACTTTGATAAGATCTGCCAGGCAAAAGTATTGTTTGCACTGGATGAACCATTAAAAGCAAAACGCAGAATCTTGAGCACCTTACAAAGTAATGAAAACCCAATTACTGAGTTTGACAGCACCTTATTATGCGAAAGCCTTTTCTCATTATTAGATATTGGCGAGTTTGATTATGCGGAGCCTTATTTAGAGGAGTTAAAGCATCGCGATATTATGGATGCGACCATGCAGACTTCAATAAAAAAACAGACAGGAGAGAAGTTGGAATCACGCATACAGACCTTTAAAGCGCATAATAAATTAGGCATCCAAGCATTTTCTCAAAAATCATATAGCAGTGCGCTTGACCATTTTGAACAGGCGATCCAGCTTGAACCTCTTAACTCTGGCGCATTACTTAACAGTATTCAGGTTTATATTCAGTTACTAAAACAAGCTGCCAATGATGAGAAAAAGGAACTATTAAGAAATTGCCAAAACAGCTTTAAGCTGTTGAGTAATACCCGCTTACCAGAGGATCACGCTAAACGATACAATGAGCTCAAAAATGAGCTTAGTGAACTCAAAGCTGCAAAGTAAATTAACCTTTTAATTCGGCCAGCTTTAGTTTAATACGTTTCTCTGAAATCGGATACGCAGTGCCGAGTTGCTGTGCAAACAGTGAAACGCGCAGCTCTTCTAACATCCAGTAGATTTCAGCTAAATCCGTATTATCTTTTTCACTGCTCATTAATGTTTTACACAATGCGCTATAACGCCCTTCGAGCTCATTCAACGCTATCGTGTGTAAACGATCTTGATTGGGATTGACAGGTAACTTCTCTAATCGTTTGGCTAATGCCTGCAGATAACGTTTCATATCAGGCAGCTTTTTTTCCCCGACCTGGCAGGCAAAACCTGGGAATATAAGGCGCTGCAGCTGTGATTTGATATCGCCCTGCGCCACTAGCATGGTTAAATCAACTTTACCTTTGAGCTTCTTATTAACCGCATGTGCAAGCGTTAATATCTTTTCCACTAATTGGGTGATAACCAGTGTGCGATCGGCAAGCTCAGCTCTGACTTTCTCTTTTTGAGATTCAAACTCAACTGCAGTTTGTGCTGTTTGTTGACCATCTAAAATAGAATCAACCGCGCAGGCAATACAATCATCAATAAGATCTTTAACTTGCCCGAACGGATTAAAATAAAGCCCTAATTTAGCTTTATTAGGCAGGCTCTGCTGCAGGTATTTTATCGGTGACGGCACATTTAATAACACTAAGCGACGCAGACCAGTCCGGTTAATACGCAATGCTTTTTCTTCACTGTCAAAGAGCTCAATAGCAACACTTTTGTTTTTATCAACCAGAGCAGGAAAGGCCTTAACTTCATAACCACCATGATCTTTACTGAATGATTTTGGCAATTTACCAAAATTCCACTCTGTTAAGTCTGTTTTTTCAATGCCCTGCTTGGATACTTTTGAAAGCGTCTGTTTTACTTCACCTTTTAATTCATGCTGCAGTAAACTCAGCTCCGTGCCCACTGCGACACTTTTTCCCTGATCATTAATAACATTAAATTTCATTTTAAGATGCGTCGCTAAAGCTGAAATATCCCATGAATTTTCAGGAATTCGTACGCCGGTCATTCTTAGCAGC
>NZ_CEZLMY010000082.1:12289-15262 GCF_983033635.1 Psychromonas sp.
GCAGCTGTTTTTCAAATGCTTCTAATAATGGCGTTTTTAACGGTTCCATTACCGCCATCGCCGCCTCTGCGTAATTCGGTGCTGGTACAAAATTACGACGCACTGTTTTAGGCAGGGTTTTAATCAGCGCGATTAATAACTCTTCACGCAGCGCTGGTATCTGCCAATCAAAACCAGTCGCTTGTATCTGGTTAAGCAGTGCTAACGGGATATCAACCTTAACACCATCTTGTGCACTGCCCGGCTCAAAGGCATAACTCAATTTAAGTTTAAAAGGCCCCTGCTGCCAAAAATCAGGGTAAGCATTCGCAGTGACCTTATCCGCGCCATGCGCCATCACTTCTTCACGTTGATAATTTAACAGCTCAGGGTTTGCTTTCTTCTCACGATTCCACCAGCTATCAAACTGTTTAGCACTGGCAACATTACTGGGAATATGCTGATCATAAAAATAATAAAGAGTCTCATCATCAACTAAAATATCGCGGCGGCGGGATTTATGCTCTAACTCTTCAATATCTTCAAGCAGTGCCTGATTATCTTTAAAGAATTGATGACGTGTTATAAACTCCCCTTCAACGAGCGCATGACGGATAAACAGTTCGCGACATAATGCAGGATCTATTTGCGTATAAGTCACTTTGCGTTTACTGACAATCGGCAGCCCGTACAGGGTTTGATTCTCAAACGCGCCTACGACCCCTACTTTTTTCTGCCAATGCGGTTCGTTGTAACTACGCTTTATTAAATGTTGTGCTTGCTGCTCAACCCATTCCGGTTTAATCCGTGCGGCGACCCGGCCAAACAATTTTGAGGTTTCAACGAGCTCGGCAACCATCGCCCATTTAGGCTGTTTTTTAAATAAGCCCGATCCCGGGAACATAAAAAACTTACTGTTACGCGCGCCGAGATACTCTGCTTCTTTATCTTTAAAACCAATATGCGATAACAGCCCCGCTAATAATGCCTGGTGAATAGAATCAAAGTTTGACGGCTGCTGATTAACTTTAATCCCTAACTCATCTGTAACCTGCTTGATTTGCGCGTAGATATCCTGCCATTCACGCACACGCATATAAGCCAGAAACTCTTTCTGACACATCTTTCTAAACTGGCTACTGGAAAGCTCGTTACGCTGCTCTTTAAGATAATTCCAGAGATTAACATAGGCCATATAATCTGAGTCTTTGTCAAAAAATCGGCGGTGTTTTTCATCTGACGCCTGCTGTTTATCCATTGGACGTTCACGCGGATCTTGAATGCTTAATGCCGCACTTATCACCATCACTTCATGCACACAGCCAAACTGATTAGCAGCTAAAATCATACGTGCTAAACGCGGATCAACAGGCAGTTTTGCTAGGTGGCGACCTAATGCGGTGAGTTTTTTACGGGGATCCTTGGCATTTAAATTAACCGCGCCGAGCTCTTCTAGTAGTGATAAACCATCTTTAATATTCCTGTCTTCTGGTGGTTGCACAAAAGGGAATTTGTTTAATTCACCCAGACCAAGCGCCAACATATGCAGGATAACCGAAGAAAGGTTAGTACGCAGAATTTCCGGATCGGTAAATTCAGGGCGAGAGAGAAAATCATCTTCATCATATAAGCGAATACACACACCATCACTAACACGCCCGCAACGCCCTTTACGCTGATTAGCACTGGCTTGAGAAACCGGCTCAATCGGTAAGCGCTGCACTTTAGTGCGGTAACTGTAGCGACTGATGCGCACCGTCCCCGTATCAATAACGTATTTAATACCGGGAATAGTAAGGGAGGTTTCTGCCACATTGGTCGCTAAAACAATGCGCTGTCCGCGATGCGACTGGAAAATACGATTTTGCTCCGCCACACTTAAACGCGCAAACAGCGGCAAAATTTCAGTATCACGTAAATTACGACGGTTTAACGCTTCTGCGGTATCACGAATTTCACGCTCACCATTCATGAAAATAAGAATATCACCACGGCCCATTCGCTGCAGTTCATCAACCGCATTAAAGATCCCTTCGATTTGATCGCCACCGGCATAATCTTCAAGCGAACGATACAGGGTTTCAACGGGAAAGGTTCGCCCTGATACTTCAATAATCGGTGCATTTTTGCCAGTTCTATCTGAAAAATGGCTAGCAAAACGTTCAGGATCGATGGTTGCAGAGGTGATAATAACTTTCAGTTCCGGACGGCGCGGTAATAGGCGTTTCAGATAACCAAGTAGAAAATCGATATTTAAGCTGCGCTCATGTGCTTCATCAATAATAATGGTGTCGTATTGACTTAAAAAACGATCGTGTTGAATTTCCGCTAATAAAATCCCATCGGTCATTAACTTGATATAGGATTGCTCGCTGACTTTATCGGTAAAGCGAACTCGGTAACCGACGGTTTCACCTAAGCTTGAACCTAACTCTTCGGCAATACGGGTGGCAACGGTACGCGCCGCTAATCGTCTCGGCTGCGTATGGCCAATCAGTCCGCTGACACCGCGCCCCAACTCTAAACAGATTTTTGGAATCTGCGTGGTTTTACCGGATCCAGTTTCACCGGCAATAATAACCACCTGATTATCGCGAATCGCCTCAGCAATCTCATCTTTTTTCTGACTGACGGGCAAGTCTGGGTAACTCACTTCGGGTAGATTAGTTAAACGCTGCTCTCTTATATCCATTGAAACTTGGATATCACAGGCAATTTTAACTAAAGCATCTTCTACTTTTTCGGGGGTATTTTGCTTTATTGCACCGTCAATGCGGCGTGCTAAACGAAATTGATCTTTATATAAGACGAGAGAGAGATGTTTTTTTAAAGTAGAAGCGGAAATGGTCAAAAGAAATACCTAGCAAGGATCAAAAAAACGATCCTAGCAAGGCAAGCGAGAAAAATACAGATGCAGTTAATATTTAAATTCATCGTAACTATTCAGATTGCAGTCATTTCATTTGAGTTTTAGGAGAAAGAGCGGAGTTTATA
>NZ_CEZLMY010000083.1:0-8442 GCF_983033635.1 Psychromonas sp.
CGCTGTCTATATCGAACATTGTAGCTGTGGGGGCGATCGGGGTAGCAGGATCGTTTTCGCTGTAGTTAATGGCCGGGCCGCTCATGCTCAGCACTGGGGCGTCATTACCCGGCGGATCGATAAAGAGTGCGATCTCGAAAGTCGTTGTTCCAAGGGTTCCGCCCACGCCATCGGTCGCAGTAAAGGTAAAACTGTCGGGATTGAGATCCACACCGCCGTGTACATAGCTCAGCAGCTCAGCATCAATATCCGCCTGAGTGAAGGTGTCGCCGGCACCCAGCTGCGAGCCATTGAGCTCGAGTGTGCCGTTATTCGGTGTCGCGATCAGCGAGAAGGTGACTTGTGCAGCCGTATTATCGAGATCCGTCACGTACAGTAGCGAATTTGGGAGCAGTAACGAGTCCCCTTGGGCCAGGTTCAACGCCGAGTTGGTTGCCACCAGCGGGTCATCGTTTACAGAAGCAACGTTGATCGTTTGTTGGGCGACATTGCTGGTGCCGCCATCACCGTCGGTAAGCACAAAGTCGATGGTGCGCGATACGGTGGAGGGCTGATCGGAGCTGTTATCATAGCTAATCTGCTGCAACACCGTCTGTACATCAATAGGCGTGGCTAATACGTGCCAGGAGATCAATAAATCAGCCCCATCTGTCCCCCCCGTAAATGAGCCAATATTATTACCGTTCACCATGATATTGCCGTTCAGCAAATTGACCATGCCCCCTTCGGTAATGGACAGCTGGTCGCTGGCTGTTCCGCCGGCCGATAGACTGACGGTCATAGTGCCACCACTGAAATTCGCACTATCCAGATATTCCAAATCGTAGTCACCGCCTGACAACGCATTCCCGGTCAAATCATCAGAGGCGGCAACATCGGCAGCGGTTAAACGAGCTAGTGTATCTACCAGTTCTTGGCCATCTGCACTAGCCGCAAGGTTACAGCCATAGAGCAATATATCAGCCTCTTCAGATAAGGCATTTGCCCAGTTGCTTATCGCTTGGGCATTTTGCTGCAGCTCAGCTTGGCCTAACTGGCTATTACCAAGCTGGATCTCACTTGCTGAACCATGTGTGATCAGGTGCAGTGCATCAATATCCTGCCGCTGAGCAAGAATTTCATTGAGCTGCTCAATACCATTGCGGTCGGCATCGAGGATCAGCACATCGATCAGACTATCCTCGCCAGCTTGTGACTGTAGATTATCTAATAGCAGCTCATAATCAGGGACGCTTGAGTCTATAACCACAAGTTCGTAACGAACGCTTTGTGGTTGAGCTGCGCTTTGCGTCAGAAGGCCGGGGTTATCTGTTTGCTCCATGCTGTCAGTAACACTGGCGTTTTCCTGACACGATAATTCAGCATCAATACGAGTGAACTCAGCCTCGGCCTCGGCCAAAATTTCATCCACAGAGATTTCCGCTTGTGTATGGCAGTCATCAGGCAAAAGGTCAAGACCCGGAAGATCCGCAGAGAGGAGAATGCGAGGTTCTAACCCTTCGACGATCGGCGATGCATGTTTATGCTGATTTTGGGGCGTATATTTTTTCATATGTTATTATTCAACGGTCGCCTGCAGGTGCAGGTAATTATCTCTGTATCCAAAGTGGCGTCAGCTAACTGCTGCAGAGTTTCAAAATCAAGCAAAGAAAATTGACCGTTCACGAATAACCAGTGGCTCTCCTGTTGTGTGTATTTGAGTTGCGTCTTTACACTAAAGCCTTTGCTTTGTAGATATTTGACTCGTCGTTCTGCATTCTGACTCACTGAATAGATGCCAAGTGATACCTGGTAGGGTTGATTGCCTTTACTGCCCACCAGAAAGTGGTCTTTATCTCCGGAAGCACGCAAACTTTTTAGATAGCCATTGACTTCCTCTATGGAGGCAAAAGGTGGCGACATAACGCTAATCCCTGCCTGCACATCTTCTGTTCTTTTTTGTATCTTGATATCCACACCGTCAATCTGCAGCATTGACGCCTTTGCCTGAGCACTCGCTTTGTCAGGAAAAGGACCTAAGCGGCCACATTGACTGTTCTCAGAAAGACTAATATCTATAACTTCTTGCGCTGCAGGAGTGCTTGTATCTGCAGCGGAATTCATTGGAATCTGTTTTTCCATTGGTATAGTGGATATCGGTGTTGCCGACTCA
The DNA here is from genome assembly GCF_983033635.1 of Psychromonas sp. Classification (NCBI taxonomy): domain Bacteria; kingdom Pseudomonadati; phylum Pseudomonadota; class Gammaproteobacteria; order Alteromonadales; family Psychromonadaceae; genus Psychromonas; species Psychromonas sp. Next base: position 2,153 of record NZ_CEZLMY010000083.1, read on the forward strand.
CTAACTGGCGTGATTTTTGTCTCTGTGACGTTCTCAGTAGGAAGGAACTTAATGCGGCAGCGCAGGCCGGCCGGGATTTTATAATCGGGGTTTTCCAGAGTCAGACGCACTCCGTAGGTGCCACTGGCGACATCAGCTACGCGATCTATGCGACTAACTTCAGCTTGCCACTTTTCGCCGATAGCGTCTGACCAGACGTCTGCCAACATACCGATATACACTTTACCCAGTTGCTCGACTGGAATAATAACTTCAACATGAAGAGGAGAGAGTTGAGCGACGCGGACGATGGGTTGATCATCAACGTATTCACCTATAGTCTTAAATCGTTCCATCACGACCCCTGTTACGGGGCTACGGATGGCATGGCGCTCCACAATTTCCTGAGCACGAACCAATTCCAGCTGCGCTAGCTGTTGATTATCTATCGCCTGGCGAAGCTGAATCTGTGTCAGTTTTGTCTCGGTTTGTGTCTGGTCCATATCATTGGTGGAAATAACATTGCGAGTATACAGATCTTCAATGCGCTCGTGCTGACGTTGACCATAAGCTGCATTAATCTGTCGCAACTCTATTTCAGCTGTGAGGGAGGCTCGCTTACGTGCCAGTTCCAACGAGGCCATATCGACCCCAGATTCTAGCTCTGCAATAAGCTGACCTGAGTGAACGAAGTCACTACGGTCCACGTGTACGGTCTTCAACACTCCCGGAATTCTACTACCTAAATCTGCAACGACACTGGGATTAATGACGCAATCCAGAGACTGGAGTTCGCTGAGTTGCGGCTCGATTTCCATCCCAGCTACGATCGAAGGTAACAATGCTAACTGCACAAGTAGTAATGATAAAAGGTTACGCTGTTGCCGAGTACCATCCATAGCTGCCCCCTAACATCCGTTGTCTGCATAATAAAAATGTCTGCCGTACCCATTAAATGTTAGCTAGCATAATTAAACTGTCAACACAATACCGAAAATATTTCCTGTAACAACTAAAATTTGACCCAGCTCCAGTTTCTAACTTGTTTTTGTGTTTTTCATAGTTGACTTAGCTTTATTTTAGGAAACTATGAATAATAACAAGCTGTTATGAATTACTTTCTTAAGCAAAAGCGATAACAGAGTTCATTAAGCTATGCATATTCGTTTTAGCAGTTTATACAAGGCAGAGCCTGTGCGGTGTAGGGGTTCTACATAAACAGGTGATAACGCAGTAGAAAGAGCCAACAAACCCAGCCCTAAAGGTTCGGCTAAAGGTAAACACGCCCTAGCCTGAAGATGGGGGTAAACGACTTAGTAATAGTTGTTGTATGCTTCTCATCCACTGATGCCATAAAGACTCAGTACCATGATCCAGGCGCACATAGGCACGCCCGCCGATACCTGTAACCTTGGTTCCTGCGGGTAGCGCAAGATCTAACTGAAATACTTTTTCTGTTGCAGTCAGGCCTGTTTCATCACGAGTGTCTACGCTAATCTGACCGCCACCGAGCGCCCCCAGTGCGGCACTGGGCAGCGTTGAGCTTCCCGCAGGTATTTCACGTAATAGTGTCGCCTGAACAGGCGCATCCATCTGATCCGGTAACATGACCTCAATCGAGACGGGTCTTGAGCGCGACAACCCCGCGCCGTCTTGTGTCAGTACAGCGCGCACAATCGGCTGTTCATTATTGATGATGTAACCCAGTATTTCTCCATGGCGTACGAATTTTCCGCGTAATTCATGTGGATCATGCAATATGAAGTGTCCGTTGACGGGGCTTATCACCTGTAATGCGCCAAGCTGTGAGGACACTTGTTTTAGTTCGGCAGTCACAGCTTTGATATCATCTTCTACCATCGCAGTCCGTACGCGACTGCTTTTACGTTCAAAAAACTGTTTTACACTCAGCTCGCGCAGACGAGCTTCTAATACCTTGTGCTGTGCGGCCAAAGCCTTATCTTCGAGCAGTAAAAGCCGATCGCCTGCCTTGACATCACTACCAGATGCGACAAAAACATCTTTGACAAAGCTATTAGAAGGACTGAGAATCTGTCCTTGCTCGTTGAGCCATATTACCCCCTGTGCTTGTGTTATCAGCGGGACAGGAAGCAACAGCAGGCTGGCACAGCCAATAATCAATGTTGCGAGCATAAAAAAAACGCGTGTTCGATGCGCTTCAAGGCGCTGGCTGGTGGCGAGGAAGCGCAGCGTCTTTAGCAGTGGTTTGAGTATCTGTATAAATACGGCCCAGCAGGCCAGTATTACTCCGACAATCAGAAACTCACTGGACAGATACAGGGCAATACCAATTAAAACGGTTAAACGGTAAACAGGGGAGGCCAATCCATAGAAAAAGAACCAGATGCGTTCGCCGTCTGCCGTTACCGGAGTGCGCGAGTCTGCCAGCCCAAGAAAATGTTTCTCAATAAGGTACAGGTAAAAACGGCTTGAACGAGATGCCAGATTAGGGATTTCTATAAGATCCTCAAGTACATAGTAGCCATCAAAACGCAGTAAAGGGTTACCGTTAAATAATAGCGTCGATACACTGCCAATAAGCATTATATTGAATGCGATCTCATTGACTATGCCCGGCTCAGTCAGGAGCCAGGCAAATAAACCCAGCGCCGACAAAAAAAGCTCTACCAGTATGCCGGCAGCACCAACCAGTGCACGACGTCGTTTGTCGCGAAATGCCCAGGCAGCAGAAGCATTAATATAAGGAACTGGCATAAATAACAATAGCGTAATGCCAGTTTCATGAGCTTCGCCTCCACCAGCTTTCACTGCCATTCCGTGCCCGAGTTCATGTAAAATTTTGATGATTGGAAATAGGATTGAGAAGGCTAATATCTCTGAGGTGCTGAGAGTTTTGGCTCCGGCTGCAGCGGCTATTTCTTGACCATTCGCCACAGCCAAAACGAGCGCCATAAACATAACGCCAAACCATAACCAAAGACCAGTAGGAGAAAAGCACAGCCGTGCCAGTGGAGCTAAATAGTTAAGAAGACGATCAGGGTCGAACAGTGGGATGCGCAGAGCTAACGGGTTACTCAGTGCCCGTCGTTTTGAGTGTTGAGATTGCGAATAGCGGTTAAGAACATCCTGAGCAGGCAGAGGAATAGCATCGCGCAGTACTTCGGCACTGTGTAATTGTGCCAGAATATTCAGTATATCTTCAGCTTCGAGCGGCCTGTCTGTGCTGCCAGCTGTATTTGCAAGATGCAGGATTTCCTCAACAGAGAAATCTCCATTTAAGCGGCCTATAACTTCATAAGCCGCTGCATTGAAACGAGTAAATCGTCCGGCAGATTGATCATGCAGGAGGTACCAGCGCTCACCTCGATAGTCTTGGACAATAATGCGCACATGTTTGCGCAGACGTGGCTGCAATTCTGCGACATGCTGCCATAGTGATGATCGGTGCTGTTCGTTGATCATATTAAATTATCCATAGATCAAAAACCCCGTGACCACGCCCACAGGCGCAATTGATTGAGCAGAGGATGGGTCCACACTTTTAATAAGCAGCCACGACCGATGACAATTTTAGCGGAGCCTTGCATACCGGGACGTAACCCCTGCGGCGCATCGATTATTTCAGACTCTACACGGAAATTATTACTGCCTTGCCCTACTGACGCGATGGGAAGAATTCGTGAAACTCGCAGTTGGATAGAGTTTTCAGGTAACCCTGTTAGGCGAAGGCTTCCGTTTTGTCCCTTATTCAAGCCTGCCACGTCGTGTTCATCTACTTGTAAAGCTATCCGGTAATTTTTATCCGGGACGACCTCGAACAGTAATTGCCCTCGTTCTATCGGAGCGCCCAGAGCTCGACTCCAGTCACCGTTCACCAGTAAACCACTAAAAGGAGCGCGTAACTGGGTATGCTGTAACAGCTCTTCTATGCGATGTAACTGTGCGTCTGTTTGCGCGATACGTGCAATCAGTATGCTGACCTTAGCACGATCCCGTAGCGCTAACGCTTGCTGATATTCTTTTGCGTGTTTAGCACGTTCACTTGACCACTTCTCATGTTCAAGTAATAGCTCCCGATTATCTAATGTAGCCAGAATCTGGTCTTTCTCAACACGGTCTCCGGCTCTTGCGCTGGCGGTGGCAATATAGCTGCTGAAAGGTGCAACGATCGCCTGTTGTATTTCACCTTCAACCGTGGCTTGTGCGGTGATTTGATGATCGGTCTGGATAAGTGTTAGCAGCCCTATCGCAATAATGCTGACAGCCGCTATGAATTTTGAACGTAGGTATCCAGGACCTGTTATGCATTGCAGCTGTGTGCCTATAGTGCGAACTGTTTTTTTCCAGCCTGGTTGGGAGTTGCTAATATTTAGACTGATAATGGGCGTTATGTTATCAGCAATAGTAGTGAGCAGTTTAACAGTGGAATTATCAAACTGGGTGCTTTTATCACAAACAAAGGTTAAAACGCCTATCAGTGACTCGCCATTGCGTAATGGAATTGAACAAACACAGCCATTATTATCATTTAGTAACTGTTGCGCATGGATTTGAATAACGCCATGCTCGTCTGTCGAAGGCTCTGGCAGGATAATGTTCTGATTCTGCTCGATACATTCTTCCATCGCAAATTCAATTTGCCTGACACGATCGATGCGGCGGTCGAATTGAAGCTGATGCGACATACTTAAAACACGTACCTGTAACCCGCTGCGCAGGCCAAGTGCTACTCGTGAACAATCAAAGTTGTCGGCTAGGAAGTTACAAAGATGAAACCCGGCAACCGCTAAAGGTTCATTACGAGAAAGAAGTGCGACTGCATTCAATGCCAGCGTTGTGGTTTGCAAACGTTCATTATTACTTCGTTCCAGTATTTTCTCCATAAACACAGTACCCCATTGCAATAATTGCAGTACGGCCTGCCGCTGTTGTTCTGAGCGAATCGCGAGTGTCAATACAACGGCACCTACTACGCGATCTTTCTGCATCAACGGATAAGCAACATAGTCGAATAGTTCTGATTCCTCGTTAACCTCTTTCTGAACAATTCCGATACCACCTTTGATTGTTTTTACTGCGATCGCTTCAAGGGTCGAGGATATACTGTTGGAGTCCGGCCACAATGCGAGCATTTGCAGATGACTTTCTGCTGTTTTTGAGGTCAGAAACACGCCACCCTGCTTTACATCAGAGATCATGTGACATTGCCAGTCCAGCCAGTGAACAATCTCATGCGCAAATTCTGCGGATAAATTCATCAAAGGGGTTGTTGAAACTGCTTGATGCGCCTTATTTACATCGGCTGAAACACTGTTATCAGTATTTGTGTTTAAATCAAGCATGCAGCATCCAAAGAAATTTACGCAGATAAGTGTTGTTGTCTAGGCAGACAACTGCATAAGAAAGTGCCGGGACATTTGATGATTTAGTCATTATGTTCTCTCTTTAATGCGCTATAACGAATATCTTTCTGTAGTGTTCACCCTATTAGGTAGCGATCAAGTTGGCTGATTTGTCACGATTAGCTTTCCTGCAAAAGAAGTCTCCTGTGAACAATTTCATCTCTAAACCGGCTTAGTTTAAATTAATTTAATTAACAACATTTTAACTTTTAGTTGCATCCAACTATAAAGTCAATAATTTTGTATTCAACTTTAGTTTTCGCGCAAATCTTAGGGAGAGGGAAGAGCTTGAATGTGACTTGTTACTTATTACTTTAAATTATTAGGCTATGGACATAATTTATACCCAAAACAGTTGCAGATGCAGAGCATCGTTCTGTCAGCGAGCCTTTTAACTGGCAGAAAATATCGGATGGCAAAGCATAAAGGCTCAAATAGAGGGTTAATACCCTCTATTTTTTTACTTAACTGACCACCAATGGCTCGGCTTTATTTAGAAGATCCATAAAATGGTCTGTAGATTTTATTTTAAGGTCTATTTTCATAAAATCAGCCATCTTATAAACCGATTCATTTACATCTTCATTGGCAGCAATTGATTTAGCCATGTTTTCTGAAACAGTTCGAAATTTAAGCCTGTCTTGAGCAATTTTTGTAATCGAAGCCTCTTCAAAAGCATCTGTATTTTCTTTTAACTGCTGAACACGCATTGCAAAAATTTGTTGTATTCGCTGCGTTCTTTTCTTTGCATCCAATGAAAACAGATCCATTTTATCAATCAAATATACGACAATACTGGATAGTATTCCGGAAACCACAATTGATAGAATATCTTTTAATGGCTCTAATGGCGTCCCGCTGATAAAGCCTAATAACTGATTTTCAAAATGCTCCACAACCATTGTTGTCACTGTTGTTGCTAACAGT
>NZ_CEZLMY010000083.1:8452-15128 GCF_983033635.1 Psychromonas sp.
GATCATTACTTAAAGCAATCTTGATCGCTTCAATGATGGATTTTATTCCTCGCGTTATGACTTTTATCGCGCTGAAAAACAGATTTACAATTAAACCGGTTATTGCTGTAAAAATATTTGTTAACAGGTCATCGAAAAATGTTTTTAATGAATCTTTTAAAAATGGCCAGATATTACTTTTTATATACTTATAAACTCGCTTAAAACGGTAGCTTACAGACTCTGCAATTCCACTGGTAGGCAAGTTGAAATCGATTCCATTTTTAAATATATCGGTCAACTCAAACCAAATTGGTTTAAGTGCTAAAAGAATAAGCTCACCGACTGATTTTGATTTAATTTGATTGGTTGCCGCTACAAATCCAGCTTCCAGCGCCACAGAAGAGAGCGCTTCAACATCATTGATGAATAAATCTTTTTTCTGCTCTTTAGTGTAAGGTTTTTTCCCCTCTTTATTTTCAATATCGTTAGCATATTGAGTCGCTGTTTTGCTATTACTTTTACTGATGTTATCACCACCAGCCATCATTGCGTAATTGCTATCGCGATTAATAATGTTTTTTAACTGCTGATCGCTTAAAGGCAGGCTTGCTAGTGAATCATGGATTTTACTGCCAGCTATGACATGGTCCACATGCGTTTTTTCAACAACAACTTTTCCTCTTGTTTCATCGAAATTTTCAGCAAATTCTCCTCTGTATTGATCCATTTTATTTTTGTCACGAAAGTTGTAATAATCTTTTGCTTCATCACCTCTTTCCTTGGCTTTATTATAAGAGTCTTTGCTGCCATAGTAATTATGTCTATTGCTGCGATGTGTAATCCCTTGATTGGATTGCTGATAACCGTTCGCCAATTTGCTTTCGCTGTTATCGTTATCGTAACTAAAACCTTTTAATTCGCTGATAATTTTACTTGGCGTTAAGTTATGTTTATCTGCTTTAAAATATTTACTAAGTTTAGGGTGATGGATAGCTGAATCAATAATATTGAAGAAGATTGGCTCTAACAGTTTCGAGGATGATTTAAATTCAGCATTGATTGAATTGAGTACATCTAAAGAGCTGCGCTGGTCATGCAGCTCAACATCAATTAATATTTTACTCGCTTGAAGAGGCGATGCACCTTCAAGCTTTTTTATAATATCTTCGCAGGTTATTGTCGGCTGTTTATATTTATTATTATCAGACACAAAATACTCCTTGTTTATGCTGCAATTTGGCTGGATGTTTTAGCCATATTGAACAATTTACTGACAGTGCCTTGATCTTCACTATTTAATTCACCACTCTCTGTGAGATAGCCAAGAGTTGCCATCTGTTTCAACACGATTGATAAGTTAAATAGCGCCTGAAACTCTTCTATATGCACGATTGGTATTAAACGGAAATCCATTTTATGAGCAAAAACATCTGTTGATAAAGACATCTGCTTAACACGTTGCGTTTGAATGCCATATTCAAATCGATCTAATAACGATGCATAGTTTGCAATTAAAACATCGAAATATTCCAGCACTGAATCGATAGAGGAGGCAATAACTTTAAGTTGTCGTTGCTGTGACTCCATTTTAGCTATCTCTTCACTTACCATCGCTTCCTGCTGCTTTACTTTTTCTAAAGACTCGGCTGCTTTTTTTCTTGACCAAAAGCCAAGTGTAAGAATATATGATGCGGCTCTAGTGAAGCTGAATTTATTGAAATCTATTTGGAAAACATCCTTTTTATCCGCAATCTTATCTTGCACTTTAACTTCAAGAATCGATCTTGCAAAAAGCTCTTCAAGAGGTTCACCTTTTACTGTGACACTATGAAGTCTATTTGCAAGTGCGATAAACCTTTTAAAATGAACATCATAGATTTGAGATTTAAACAGATTGATATTGCTAATTTTTGTTTCAATTTCATCACCAATATCAGTAACCGCTTTTTCGTAATCGAGCTTGGCTTTATCGTATTTTTCGGTGATCTCTTTATACAACTTCTCGGCTTTATCAAAGGTTGTTTTACCCGTGAATCCATTCCAAGCTTTTGAACAAGCTGATTTAACATTATCAACAGTTTCAGTTATCGTTTCTTTTACTGAGCGACATACGCTTGAAGCCCAATTCTTTGCGCTACTAAACCATCCCATATCTAATCCTTATTAATCAATTGGAAGCCTTCCTGAACTATGTCATTCATCGCCTCTACCCATCGCTTAATTTTTTTTACTTGATAGTCATCAAATTTCAGTGACAGCGAAAGTTTTTCTATAAATGCTTCTTCTGCATCACAAAACTCATTATCAGCGAGAATAATTCCGAACAGTTCAATTAAAACGATTCTTTTGTTTTTATTCGCTGATTTAGCTATTACTTTTATAACACTTTCTATATTTTGCTGTTTTTTAGGTTCGTAACTACTTAACTCGCACTCATTAATAAACGAGTTAAATATTTGCTGCTCTTCTTGTTTGTGTTCTCCGTTTAAACCCATTGCATAAAACGCTAATTCTAAAAAATTCTTTTTTTCGCCAATGTTTAACTCAGATAAATACATTCTTTAATTCCTTAATACACAGTTTCAATTTTATTTGCTTCATTACCGTTAGCGTCGTATTTGTACTCAGTTTTTTGACCAATTTCACCGGCTTCATCATATTTGTATTCAAAGTTGATCGTTTGATCTTTGTTGAATTCAATCCCTTTCAACATTTTTCCCTCGGGGCTATAATCCATTCTGTATTTAAGTCGATCTCCGGAAAAAGTATTACTACTAACTTTAATGCCGTTTTCGTAGTTAATATGTGTCAATTGGCCGGAATGCTTATCTTCTATCTGTAAGACCTTACAGTCCCCCAATTTTTTAATAAAATCTGAATTTTCAATCGTTAAGTTATTTTTCTTACATATGTCATTGGTCAACTCAACTAAGTTATCAACTCTTAAACTTTGTACTAGATTTGTGATTACCTCTACCTGAGAAACCTGAGCCTGCTTGTTAGTAAATGCTAACTCCTGGAATTCAGATGAACAAGCCTCGCTGTTTTGATTAACACTTAAATGAATCTGATCATTCACTTTAACCATCATCTCTGTTGCTGATTTTGCTTGCTGTTCAATGGCTTCTAGCGTAGAAATTTGAGCTTGTTTATTACTAGACGCTAATGTTTGCAATTCAGCTAAACAGGCATCACTACTTTGATTAATACTGGAGTCAATCTGCTCATTCACTTTACCTATCATATCTAGTGATATTTTTGCTTGCTGTTCAATGGTTTCTTTTAGCTGCTCATTGCTCGATAGCAGTTCGCTATGTTTCTTGATTGCCGATAGCATCAGTTTCTTAACGAAATCTGTCATCTGTACTTGTGCTTCTGCAGAGTGTTTTTCCGTTCGTTCTATGATTTGAGAGTTAGCGAATTGCAGCTTTTGAAATTCTGTATTTTGATTTTTAACTAAATCGGATATGTTATCGGATATGTTATCGGATAATAATTGTGATAACTCTTGCTGTGACTTTTGAAGTTCTGCAATTTGACAGCTTGCCTGCTCTTCCACACTACGTTGTAAAAATTTCACTCGACTGAGTAAATAACCGCCCGAAATAAAAGCTAAAGTACTAACAGCTAAGGTGATTGATATTAATTGAAGTAAACTGATTTCCATAATTTTCTCTATATATTTAACGAAGTTATAAGAATGAAAGTGAAGATAAAACAATTCAGCTAATTTAAAATATGACTAGCTAATAGATAGCGGTTTATTTTACTCTGAAAATCACTCGATGCATTTGATATTAATATCAGTTTTAATTTTTACGATCCACAGCTCAAAAACCAAATTAAAACAGTAAAAGTAAATAGAAGGTGTTGAATTAAATAAAGTAATTCTACTTTATCATCTCTGATGAAATATCGACATTATTTACAATCAAGTCAATATCAATGCCCCTATCAGGCGTATTGATATTTAATAGTCACAGGCCTCAAGAGTAACTCGAAAATCCCCTGTTACGCCTTAGAAATATATTTAGTCAGATAGGAGATTAACGCCCGGCACTGCCACCTGCCGCTTATTAACCATTATTATCTATTAGCTCAAAGCTTGTTTACCTCCTTTAAATAATTGCAAACGTTCACTCGGTTATGCTCACTTCCCACTATACTTATCTTGAACTAGCCTCTGTGCTGTGCCGTTTGAAAGTCGTTCAATTAAGCACAAAAAAGGAACTTTTATGAAAAAAATCATCGCAATGTTCTGTCTATTGGCGATCACTGCATTTTTTCGAAACACAGATTTAAATTGGAAGCTGATCGAGCATAAAGCCAAAGGTCAAACTGTCTATTTCCATGCTTGGGGCGGCAGCCTAAAGATCAATAACTATTTACGTTGGGTAAATACACGCCTTAACGCAGAATATGATGTGACTTTAAAACATGTCAAAGTTAATGATATTGAAAACCTGATTACCTCCTTAATCACAGAAAAAAAGGCGAAAACAAGAAGTGCGATTCCCGTGGATATGGTTTGGATTAACGGTAAAAACTTCAAATTGATGAAGCAATATCGGTTACTGGGTAAACCTTTTGCGACACAACTTCCTAACTGGAAATTCGTCAATAAATCATTTCCTGTCGACATAGATTTTACTGAGCCGACACTTGGGTTAGAAGCACCGTGGGGTATTGGCCAGCTTGTATTTATCTATGACAAGAACAGAATTGAGACGCCCCCCGGTAGTTTTTTCGAGATGTTAAGCTACGCTAAAATGACGCCGAATAGATTAAGTTATCCAAAACCCCCGTCGTTTCATGGAAGCAGTTTCCTGAAAGCTGCGCTGATTGAGTTAAGTGAGGATAGTAAGCCGCTCTATCAAGCCGTTGATGCAGAGACTTTCCAGCAAATTAGTGCGCCTTTGTGGGCATATTTAGATGAATTTCATAATGTGGCGTGGCACCAAGGTAAAGAGTTCCCGGAAAGCCATGCGCAAATGATTAAGTTACTTAATAATGGCGCATTAGATCTTGCTGTCTCCTTTAATCCGAATGAAGTGAACAGTGCGCAAGCAAACGGATCATTACGTCCTTCCACTGAGCTTTATGCTCTAAAGGCTGGTGCCCTGACAAATATTCATTTCTTATCAATTCCTTGGAATGCCAATGCCAGAGAAGGCGCCTTGGTTGCAATCAATTTTATGTTAAGTCCGGAAGCACAATCCAGGAAAGGCGATTTTGCCATATGGGGAGATCCTACTATTTTACAGCTTAAGTACATAACGGGCACGGCTAAAAAGTCCAAACTGTTCAAAGCAATCTCAGAGCCTCACCCGAGCTGGCAAACTGCGCTCGACACGGAATGGCAAAATAGATATGGTTATTAATAGTAACGAACTTGGTTAAAAAAACGGCTCTGCTATTTATACTTATACTAAAAAAGGAGTGGAAAATTTTATTGAAAAATTAAAAAAATAAAGAGGAATATGCTATACCAGCTGTTACTATTCAGGCGCCCAATATTAATATTCACTCAGTTTCAGCCTTTTTTATGAGAAGTTAGTAATGTTTGAAATATCCATCGCACAAATTCTCGGATTCTTTAGCTTCGCTCTAGGTATTTCAACCTTTTATCAGAAAGATGATCGCCGCCTTAAGCTGCAAATGGTCATATTCAACCTAAACCATATGTTGCACTTTATTTTACTGGGAGCGGAAACAGCCGCATTAAGCGCGCTGTTATCAGCCTTTAGAACAGTGTTGTCGATTAAAATCAACTCCATAAAGTTTGCCATCTTTTTCATTGCTCTTAGCTGTGCTAGTGGCACTTATATGGCAGAAACTTACTTAGATTTTTTACCTGTGATAGGCACATCGATTGGGACTTATGCGTTATTTATGCTCAAAGGTATTCAGATGCGCTATGCCTTTCTGCTTGGTGCTATTTGTTGGTTGGCAAACAATATTGTGGTTGGCTCCATTGGGGGGATGTTGCTGGAGTCGGTTCTTATCTGTATTAATATCTTTACAATTATTCAATTACGAACAGAAGATAAGGAAAACAACTGTCAGCTTAAGTATGTGACAGCTTCAGAAAAAAAATCCTAACTGTGCAAACAGTTCAAAGCTATCGCTGTTCCTCCGAGTTAGCTATGGCAATATTATTTACTATATAGATCTTGTGACGGCTACGGTTCCCTAGTTGATTCCGCATACAAAACTTAAAATGAATTTGTGAGCGCACCACGAATAATTAGAAAAATGCAATCACATTAAAAAGCAAAGTGAAAATATAAAACCTATAAATCAGTCAGATAGATATTTAGCTTTAGGGGAATTCCCCATTTGCTTATCAAAATACCACAACTTTTTTTGGACTGAAAAAGCAAACCGGCCGAAACAGTTAAACAAAAACAAAAACAAAAACAATATGGCGTATCGTAAGCGTTACTTGTTCAAGGCGGTAGACACGCTAGCCATATGACTAGCGGTATACACGCGATTTTGCGAAATAAATTAGTTATAATACCAAATCCATTAATTATCTATTCATTTATGCTTGTTAAAATGAATGCTAGCTTCGTTATTGATTTTGCAATTAGAACAACTAGTTACTGCAATCAATGCCTTGCTTTCATCCATTTTTCCTGCGCCTAAATAGATCATCTAATTAGTGGAATTGGTATAAACAGGATGAATT
>NZ_CEZLMY010000084.1:0-15053 GCF_983033635.1 Psychromonas sp.
GTGTATTCTTGACCGGTTATCCACGATTCAAGTAATACTTTATTATCAAATTTAAATGCGCCAGATAATGCATCAACAAGTTCAGCGGCATTAGTTACTTTTGCCATACCAATGCTTGAACCTTCATTAACAGGTTTAACCATTACCGTACCCGATAAAGACGCTAGTATATCTTCTGATTGCTTGGGATCAAAGTCATCTTTGATGATGATTTGATAATTTGCAGTAGGCAATTGATAACTTTGCCAAATTTGTTTGGTTTTAGATTTATCCATAGCAATTGCAGAGCTTAAAACATCACTACCGGTAAATGGCAAACCTAAGGTTGTTAAAAAACCTTGAATAACACCATCTTCACCACCTCGACCATGTAAAGCGATAAAAACACGATCAATTCCCAGTTTTTTTAACTGGGTAATATCATCATATAGAGGATCGATAGCAACGGCGTCGATATCCTGACGTAATAATGCGTTTAAAATAGCTGTCCCGGAGTTTAATGAAACTTCACGCTCCGCACTGTTGCCACCTAATAAAACAGCAACTTTACCAAAATCTGAACTCATTAACTTATACTCACTTGTTTCATTTTTTCTATATCTAGTTTTAATTCCGCTAATGTTTTTACTACAGCGCCGATATTGCCCGCCCCTTGCGTTAAAACTAAATCACCATCATCAATGATCTGTGCCAAGATCCCGGGTAATGCTTCGGGATTAGCTACAAAAATAGGCTCTTTATCACTGCATTGACGGATGGTCCGACATAAAGATCGGCTATCCGCACCTGCAATTGGAGTTTCTCCTGCCGCGTACACATCAAGCAGCAACAGCTGATCAACTTGTGCTAATACCTGTGCAAAATCTTCATACAGATCACGTGTTCGTGTATAACGATGCGGTTGATATGCCATCACTAAACGCTTATCTGGCCAACCTGCACGTGCAGCATTAATGGTTGCCTGCACTTCTGTTGGATGATGACCGTAGTCATCCACTAACAGCGCTTTACCACGACCCGTTTCAAACTCACCATACTGCTCAAAACGACGGCCAATACCTTCGAATTCATTAAGCGCTTCTATAATGGCCTGATCATCAATATCACCTTCCATCGCCACCGCAATCGCCGCAGCTGCATTCAGCGCATTATGCTTACCAGGCAGGTTTAATTGGATTTTTAAATCTTTTTTATTAGCACGATGAACTAAAAATTCACTACGATTAACCGTTTGTTTAAATGCAGATATTCGTACATCAGCTTGTTCATGAAAACCATAAGTCACACACTGGCGAGCAAATTTAGGAATTAATGATTCAACAACGGCATCATCTAAACAAACAACGGCTGTACCATAAAAAGGAAGATTTTGAATAAACTTCACAAAGGTATCTTTTAATACTTCAAAATCACCCTGATAGGTATCCATATGGTCAGCTTCAATATTTGTAACTACTGACACCATAGGTTGTAAATGCAGAAATGAAGCATCACTTTCGTCCGCTTCTGCAATTAAATATCGACTTTGCCCTAATTTAGCATTCGTGCCGGCACTATTTAACAAACCACCAATAACAAAAGTAGGATCAAGATCTGCCTGACCGAAAATGCTGGCAATTAAACTGGTGGTGGTCGTTTTACCGTGTGTACCTGCGACAGCAATACCGTGCCGGTAACGCATCAATTCCGCTAACATCTCTGCACGACGAACAACGGGAATGCGTGCTTGCTGCGCCGCTAATAATTCGGGATTATCAGGGTTAATCGCAGTCGAGACAACAACCACAGATGCCCCGTAAATATTATCTTGCTGATGGCCGATAAATATTTCAGCACCAATTGAACGCAGGCGTTTTACCACTGGATTTTCGGCGATATCAGAACCGCTAATTTTATAGCCTTCATAGGCAAGGACTTCAGCAATACCGCCCATACCAGCACCACCGATACCCACAAAATGAATCTGTTTAACGCGACGCATCTCAGGGATCATGGTACGTATTTGCGCGAGTTCAATTTTTCTCATATAAGCCACTAATTTTTTTTATTGTTCGATTAAACGAATTGATTACAAATAGAAACAACACGTTCTGTTGCATCAATAATTGCTGTTTTTTTACTGTTTTTAGACATATCTTCAAGCAAGCCTCTATTTTGGCTGAATGTCCGCAAATAATCACTTAATTTATCCTCATTTAATTCTTTTTGAGGTATCAACACCGCTGCTTCTTTATTTACTAAGTCTTGCGCATTTTTTGTTTGATGATCATCAACCGCATGCGGCAATGGCACAAAAATAGCGGGCAAACCAACTACTGCAATCTCTGCAACCGTAAGCGCACCTGCGCGACAAATAACTAAATCAGCCCAGTTATAGGCATCATCTATATCGCTGATAAAATCTTGTACATCAACTTCTACGTTAACTTGTTGATATGCTTTCATTAAATTTTCATAATGCCCTTTACCACTTTGATGCCTTACTTTAACTTGTGATTTATCAAAACGGCTTATTACCTTAGGTAACAGTTCATTCAATACCTTCGCCCCTAAACTACCACCAACAACTAACACTTTAAGTGCGCAGTTTTCAGGCGATATATTTTTTTCAGGCAGCTTAATGAGCTGCTCTCGCACAGGGTTACCTACCAAAACAGCCTTTTTACTTGAAAATGCACCAGAAAATCCCATTAATACCTTTTTTGAAAAATAGGATAAAATTCGATTAGTTAATCCTGCAGCTGCATTTTGCTCATGTAAAATAACAGGAATACCCATAGTCCATGCGGCAATTCCCCCTGGGCCACTGGCAAAACCGCCCATCCCCAGTACTAAATTCACTTGCCGTTTTTTTAATACAGCACGCGCCTGCATAATAGACTTAATAACCCTAAAAGGTGCCATCAATAAACGCTTCAGCCCATTACCACGTACCCCCGCAATATCAATAAAATCAATATCATAACCATGCTCAGGCACAAGTTGTGCCTCCATGCGATCCGCCGTACCTAACCAGCTAACTTGCCAGCCCTGTGATTTTAATTTGTCAGCAACCGCCAGCCCCGGGAAAACATGTCCGCCCGTACCACCTGCCATCACTAATAATGTTTTATTCTGTTTCATTTATTTCTTCTTTATCAGCTGTTTTTTTGCGCTTTTTCTTTTTCGGTTTAGTCAGCCGTACTTGCGCCGATGCTTGTCGTGTTTCAAAGTCAATACGTAATAAGAGACCCACCGCCAGTGCGATAGTTAACAAGCTAGAACCACCATAGCTAACCAAAGGCAGTGTTAACCCTTTCGTTGGTGCTATACCCGATGCGGCCCCGACATTAACAGCAGTTTGAAAAGCAAACCAAATCGCGATACCAATCGCGACATAACCGGAAAAAACCAGTGATTGCTGCAGTGCTTTTTTACCGATTGAAAATGCTTTATAAACTAAAACAAACTCTAAAACGATCACCACAATGACACCAATAAAACCGAGTTCTTCGGCAAGGATTGCCATAATAAAATCGGTATGTGCTTCAGGCAAATACTCCAGTTTTTGTACTGAATTACCTAAACCTTGCCCGAACCAACCACCACGGCCGAACGCCATTAATGATTGGGTTAATTGATAACTGCGACCGAAGGGATCGGCCCAGGGATCTAAAAAACCAAATACACGAGCCATCCGGTAAGGCGAAGTGACAATAAGGACAACAATGACAGCAAGTAATGACACGGCAATACCGATAAACGAAATTAATTTGGCATCGGCAATAAATAACATGCCCATCATCACCACTACAATTACCACTGTTGAACCTAAATCGGGTTGCAGTAACAGCAATAATGCAAAAACAGATAAGATGATAAGTGGTTTGATAAAACCTTTAATGGTATCGATAACCTCTTCTTGCCGACGCACAAGATAACTTGCCACAAACAGCACAATTGCCAATTTTGCAAATTCTGAAGGCTGCATATTAAACGGCCCCAATCGCAGCCAGCGGTGTGAACCGTTAACTTCGGTACCGACCAATAAAACGGCAAGTAATCCGAGAAAAGCGAGAATTAATAGAAGATTTTGTCTGTCATACCAGCGCTGCATTGGAATAGATACCACCCCGGCGAGTAGGGCCAAACAAATTACAACGTACAGAAGATGGCGTTTTAAAAAACGAAATGGATCCGAAGATAATGCAATCCCTTCAGGGATTGAAGCTGAAGCAACAATTACCAGGCCGACAGCCATTAAACTAAAAACAACGACTAATAACTGACGGTCATAAGCTTGTTGCTCGCTGTTAACACTAAAAAAACGGCTTAGTTTATTTAATAACTTCATTTATTCAGATCCGTTTTTAATGAAGTCACCAGCGCTTTAAAATGCTCACCGCGCGCCATAAAGTTAGGGTACATATCTAAGCTTGCGCAAGCAGGCGTTAAAATAACTAAGTCCCCTTTTTTGCAGCTGCTTGCGATTAATTTAACCGCTTCTTCTAAGTTTTTTACCAATCGCGCGCGTTTATTCAACTGCGCAATTTTTTCGGCATCTTTACCAAAACAGATAATTGAACCTTTAACCGTTTCTAAAACAGGCGTTAGCTCACTAAAATCAGCACCTTTCCCCTCTCCTCCCAAAATTACATGGACATCACCTTGAATTGTGTCAGATAAGCCTGACAAAGCAGCTTGCGTTGCGCCAACATTGGTAGCTTTGGAATCATTTATCCAACGCACACCCTCAACATCAGCAACAAACTCACAGCGGTGCGTTAAGCCGCGATATTTTTGTAAAGTGCAAAGCATTGCCTTTTTATCTAAATTAACCGCTTCACCTAAAGCAAATGCGGCTAACGCATTCATCCAGTTATGTTTACCGCTTAGCTTTAATAATTCAACGGCTAAAAGCGGCTCGCCATCCTTCGCTAAAAAAACATTTCCAGCCGAATCTGTTACTAAACCATAAAAACGACTGTCAAAACCAAAACTGACTTGTGACTGTTTTTCTATATTCGGAAAAGTTAGTAAATCATCGCGATTAAACAACGCCTTTTTGCTTTGTTGATAAATAAGCTGTTTAGTTTGCGTATAATGTTGGTACGAATCATATCTATCGAGGTGATCTTCACTGACATTTAAAATCGTTGCGATATCGGCATTTAATGATTGCGTAGTTTCCAGTTGAAAACTGGACAGTTCAAGTATGTATAAGTCAACTTCAGGTGACAGTAAATCCAACGCAGGAATACCTATATTGCCACCAACAGCAGCATTTATCTTTGTCTCGTCTGCCATCTTTCCTAGCAAACTGGTTACAGTGCTTTTGCCGTTTGATCCCGTAATAGTCACTAATTTTGCATGGCGGTATTGAGGCGTTTTAAGTTTTCTCGCAAACAGCTCAATATCACCAATAATTTCGCAACCTGCTTTAGCGGCAGACTGTAAAGCTGGCGTAACCAGTGCAATGCCGGGGCTGGCTATAATCAACTTATAGTTCGCTAATAAATCACCATTTAGCGGCCCGGTAATAAGCTTGACCTGCTTATTTAATTTATCAACACCAGGCGGGTTTTCTCGTGTATCAAAAACGCTAACTTGGTAACCTTCCTGCAGTAGAAAGTTAACACAAGATAACCCTGTTATACCAAGCCCTAAAACGGCAACCAGTTTCTCTGACATTTTAACGTACCTTTAATATCACAATAACGCTCAATACCATCACGAAAACATTGCGATTCCCAAAATAATCAACATCCAGTTTCTCTGACATTTTAACGTACCTTTAATGTCACTAGACCAATCAACACCATAACGATGGTAATGATCCAAAAACGCACAATAACGCGTGGCTCAGGCCAACCTTTTTTCTCATAATGATGATGAATCGGTGCCATACGGAAGATTCGCTGTTTACGCATTTTATAAGAGCCAACCTGCAGGATAACTGACAGGGTTTCAATAACAAAAATCCCCCCCATAATCACCAGTAAAATCTCCTGGCGTACCAGAACAGCAATAACACCTAATAATGCACCTAATGCTAATGAACCAACATCGCCCATAAACACTTGTGCAGGATAAGTATTGAACCATAAAAAACCTAAACCAGCGCCAATAATGGTGCCGCAAATAACCACCAGTTCACTTGCTTTGGGAATGTACGGGATGTACAAATAATGGGCATAATTAACATGACTGGTTAAATAAGCAATCAGTGCAAAAGCAGCCGCCACCATCACTGTGGGCATAATAGCCAAACCATCCAGACCATCGGTTAAGTTCACCGCATTGCTGCTGCCTACCACGGTAAAATAAACCAAAGGAATAAAAGCTATTCCTAAATAAGGCATATATTCTTTAAAGAAGGGCATAACAAAGGTCAGTTCAGCGGGGCTTGAAGCCGTTAGCAACAGTACTGTCGCAAGCAATAATGCTGTGACTGACTGCCAAAAGTACTTCCAACGTGCAATCAAACCGTCAGGATGTTTGCGAACTACTTTCAGGTAATCATCCATAAAACCAATGCCGCCGAAAGAAAGCGTTGTAAATAATACAATCCATACATAATGATTATCTAAGCGCGCCCATAACAGGGTAGAAAGTGTTATTGCAGCAAGGATCATAATCCCCCCCATGGTTGGGGTACCCGCTTTGCTGAAATGTGACTCAGGGCCGTCATCACGAACAATCTGTCCAATCTGCATTCTTTGTAAAAAACGGATCAGTTTTGGTCCGAACCATAATGAAAAGGCTAATGCGGTTAAAACAGCCATTACCGTACGCACTGATAGATAGGTCAAAACATTTAGAAATGTGAATTGACTTGAAAAGAAATCTGCTAACCAAACTATCATGGATTATCCCTATTTAAACTGCTCATGTTTATTAAATTTTTAGTATAAAAATTACGATTATTAACTTGTTGTCTGTTTAACTTAATATTTGTTTGATAAGAGCAACAATCTCTTCCATTTTGGCGCTGCGTGATCCTTTCACTAAAATGGTTAATTTTTCACGGTTTTGTAACAACTCTTTTTGTAAATATGCTGTTAATTGTTGTTTATTAGTAAAGTGCAATGCGCTATTTGCGCCACTCGCTGTAAATGCTTGAGCAGTCTGCTCTGTTAATTTTCCGACAGTTAATAACTGTTCGATGCCTTGTTTAGCAGCATATTCGCCGATAGCCATATGTTCTTTTTCGCTGTGCAAACCAAGCTCAGCCATATCAGCTAAAATTAACAGATGCGAACCACAATACTGAGTCAGCAGATCAACAGCGGCTTTGACCGATGCTGAATTGGCATTATAGGTGTCATCAATGACCGTTACTAATTCACTGATTTGAGTGCAGTTAACCCGCCCTGCGACCTCTTTTACTAAATTTAAACCTCGGCTAATCACATCCAGACCGCAACCTAATGCAGCAGCCATACTGGCAGCTGCCAGTGCGTTGCTGATATTGTGTTTTCCCGCTAAATTTAATTGAATCACAGTTGATTGTATCTGCCTCTGAACTCGAAGATTTAGGGTAAATGTTGCTTTACCTAATTGGTCAAACTTAATCTCCGATGCAAACAGATTTGCCCCTTGATCTGTTTGTGAAAACGTAACAGTTTTAGTCTGTTGCTGCTGCAGTTGCTGTATATATTCATTAGCAAAATTTGCATCCAGATTGACCACTGCATAACCATTTTCAGTTAAACTCTGCCAAATTTCACCTTTGGCTTTTGCCACACCTTCGAGGGAGCCAAACCCTTCAAGATGAGCTGGCATTACATTGTTGATTAAAGCCACATCCGGTTTCACAAGTTGTGCTGTATAGGCTATTTCACCTTCATTATTTGCCCCTAATTCAACAACAGCAAAGCGGTTTTGCTTAGTTAAACGTAATAGGGTTAACGGCAGTCCAATATCGTTATTAAAGTTACCAGCAGTTGCGAGTACTGAGTTTTCAGCATCGCTAAACTGGCATAAAATTTGGCTTAATAACTCTTTGGTTGTAGTTTTGCCATTACTGCCGGTAATAGCTGCACACTTTAATCCGCTGATTTGTTGTTTGACATAAGCGCCCAGCAAACCTAATGCGATGCGTGTATCTTCGACTAATATATAAGGTAATTTACTGTCTGTTTTATAGTGAACTAATAAAGCCGCAGCGCCCGCTATTTCAGCCTGATCTAAAAATTGGTGCGCATCAAATAGATCACCGTGCAAAGCGATAAACAAGCAACCTGCTGCAATGGATCTGCTATCGGTACAAACAGCATTAATAACAAGATCATCAGACAAACAGTTGATTAGCTTGCCTCCCGTGGCTTGTGCTATTTCTGCAATAGTTAAACTAATCATAAACTCGCCTTGTTATTGTTTTTATTATGTTGTTCTTGTAGCGAGGCCAATAATCCACGGTCACTGTAATACAGGCGTGTATCACCAATAATTTGATAGTCTTCATGCCCTTTACCTGCTAATAAAATAATATCACCGGGTAAGCTGTTTTCTAATAGAAACAATACGGCTTGTGTTCTATCATGAATTTTTGTAACAGCAGAGGGTTGATTAAAACCTGATAAAATACCCTGCATAATATCCGCGGCAGATTCACTGCGCGGGTTATCATCAACTAAAACGACCTTTTCTGCAAAAGCTTCAGCTACTTTTGCCATTTCAGGGCGTTTTCCTTTATCTCGATCACCACCACAACCAAAAACACAGATTAATCGTCCTGACGATTTATGTTTCTGCAGCGCAGTTAATGCTTTTTCTAATGCATCCGGGGTGTGAGCATAATCCACCACAAAAGTGATTTTTTGCTTTTCAAAATTATATTGCTCCATACGACCCGGTACGGTTGTTAATTTCGGAAAGATAGATTCAAGTTGTGCTATTGATATGTTTTCAGCCAGTAATTGCGCTGCAACAGCGGCTAAATTGGAAACATTAAAATCACCGTAAAACGGGGCTGATATATTACCTTTTCCCCAGGAGGACTCAAATGCAAAATCAATCCCTTGTCCTTGATAATTGACCTTTGAAATTCGTAAATAAGCTTGCTGCTTAGAAAGTGCTTTGGTATCAAAACCATAAGCTATCGCATCAGGAAAATCATTTAACCAATCTTCACCAGTTTGATCATCGGCATTAATAATACGGTGCTGAACGGGGTATTTTTCAAATAATAATTTTTTAGCTTCCCCATAGCTCTCCATCGAACCGTGATAATCAAGATGATCTCGTGACAAGTTAGTAAAAATGGCACTGTGGAAAGGTAATGCACTAACACGTCCCTGGCTTAAACCATGTGAAGAAACTTCCATTACCGTATAGTCAACATCCATTTGCTGGTAATGATATAACTCAGAAAAAACCGAGATTGCATCTAGTGTGGTATTGAGACTGCTTTTAAGCTGACCAAACAAACCATTACCTATGGTGCCCATTTGCGCACTTTGTTTACCTAATAGCATCAGAGAATTCGCCAATAAACTGGCAATAGTTGTTTTGCCATTGGTACCTGTTACTGCAATTACTTTATGTAAATTTTGTTGTGGAAAATAAAAACGGTAAGCAAGCTCACTTAAAATTGCTGGCAGTTGATAAACCTCAATCACCGGCACACTACACAAGTTGCTAATTACACCATGTTTGCTTGGATCACGTGTTTCACATAAAACAGCAGATGCTCCCAGTTGGCAAGCTTTATTAATAAAGCTTCGGCCGTCTAAAAGCGCACCTTGTAGTGCCACAAATAGATTATCTTTAACTATTTCACGACTATCTAAAGTCAACCCTGACACCATAACTGTCTCAAAATCGACTGCTAACCATGGCTCCAGCAGCCTCTTTAATGACATTAACTCAGGATTGTTTTTCATTATTAATAAGATTCCAGCCAAGTGTAACGTTCATTTTGATCATCCGGGCGAACATGGCTTAATAAAAGTGCACTTTTCATCACCGCCGAGAAAACAGGTGCGGCAACATCTCCGGCATAATAGCGATCACCTTGTGGTTCATTAATCATCACCACAATCGCAAAGCGAGGTTTACTAATGGGAGCTAACCCTGCAAAAACGGAAACATAATCATCACCATAACCACCCGCTTCTGCTTTTCGTGATGTCCCTGTCTTACCCGCTATTCGATAACCTTCAACTTTCGCTTTCGGTGCAGTTCCCCCTTTCTGGCTTACACCTTCCATCATTTCCACAACTTCAAGCGCAATATGACGCGGGATCACCTGCTGACCTGCAACTGGATTTGAGTTTTTTAATATCGAGATAGGATATTCAATACCGCCACTGCCTAATATTGCATAAGCTTTAGCAAGTTGTAAGGTTGTGGTTGTAATACCATAACCAAAAGACATGGTTGCCAATTCAAAATCAGACCAGCGATGACGGATTGGCATACGGCCGACACTCTCACCAATTAAGGAAATGCCGGTATCATTACCAAAACCAAAATTGGCAAATGTTTGTTGCAACTGCTCGGGTTTTAAACGCAATGCTAATTTACTCACACCAATATTGCTGGATTTTTTCAAAATCATCGCCAGATCTATCTTGCCGTAATTTTTTCCATCTCGAACACGACGTCCGCCGATATGCATCCAACCAGGAGAAGTATTAATCACTTCATCAACATCTGTTTTACCATAAATAAGCGCGCTTGAGACAA
Organism: Psychromonas sp.; assembly: GCF_983033635.1. Lineage (NCBI taxonomy): Bacteria > Pseudomonadati > Pseudomonadota > Gammaproteobacteria > Alteromonadales > Psychromonadaceae > Psychromonas > Psychromonas sp. Next base: position 10,672 of record NZ_CEZLMY010000084.1, read on the forward strand.
CCAATGGTTTTACTGTAGAGCCTGGTTCAAAGGTATCTGTAATAGCTCGATTTCTTAATTTATAAGGTTGATATTGAGTACGATCATTGGGATTAAACGAGGGATAATTTGCCATCGCATAAATCTCACCAGTATTAACATCCAATACAACAATTGAACCTGATGTTGCGTCATTTATTTTCACTGCACGCTTTAATTGACGGTAAGCCACTGCTTGAATTCGCTGATCAATACTAAGCTGTAAATTACCGGCTGCTTTTTTCTTTTTAAGCACTTCGATATTATCAATAACATTACCGAGTCTATCTTTGCGTACGCGTTTTTTCCCGGTCTGCCCCTGCAGGTAATTGTTGTAGCTTTTTTCAATCCCTTCAATACCTTGCGCATCAAGATCGGTTAAGCCTAAAATATTGGCGTTGATTTCACCGGTAGGATAAAAACGATGCGATTCTAACTGGTTAGAAATGCCGGCTAGTTTAAGTTGTTTGACATAATCAACAATCGGTTTATTTACCTGCCTTTTTAGATAAGCAAAACGAGAACCGGGTTTTTGGATGATAGAAGCAAGTTTCTCAACTTCTATATCTAATACTTCAGCTAATGCAGGCCATTTTTTAGATTCATAAAAATACTGTTTGCTATGTTTTTCACTACCATTACGCGGATTTACTGCAACACTTTCCGCCCACTCCTCTAGAGTGAATGCGTATGCTTTTTTTACCGTTTTAGGATCAACCCAAATTGCATAAGCAGGCACACTAATCGCAAGCTCTTCACCATTACGATCTTCAATATTGCCTCGATGAGCCACTGATTTTGTCACACGCAGACTGCGTTTATCTGCTTCCTTAGTTAAATATTCAGGTTCAATAACCTGAATATAAGCAAGACGGCTTATTAAAAGTAAAGCAACCGTCGCAGTTGCTAAAGATACAAACAGGTAACGCCATGAGGAAAATGTTGCATACACTTTTTTCTTTTTTGTATGCTTATTTGCTTTAGGTTTTGTTAAATTCCGTTTCGTTTTCTTCATGGAAGTTCCACTAATACACTATTCTTTTTGGTTGGCTGTGACATCGACAATTTTTTCCGCGCAATATATCTAATGCGACTGTGTTCATCGAGAGTATGCTCTTCAATAAGCAAATTGCGCTTTTCAATCATTAAGTTATCTTTCTGCTGTGATAATTGTTCTTTTTTGGTAATTAACTCACGAGTTTCATGCGTAATATAGATGTTATAAAACGCGCTTATTAAAATAGCGAAACCCAGTAACAAAACAAAAAAGTTCCTGCGTAAATCGGCAAGAATTAATAACAACAAATTGTCACGTTTATCACTCAACTTAATCGTTCTCTGGTTCTGCTATTTTTTCAGCAACACGTAATACAGAACTACGTGCCCGCGCATTTTCACTAATTTCTTGAGCACTTGGTTTTAATGCTTTGCCCTTTGATTTTAGTGTTTTCCCCCGTTTCATCTGCGCTTCTGTTAACGGCAATCCTGCAGGGTATTCACGCCCTTTTTCTTGTTTACGGATAAAACGTTTAACAATCCGGTCTTCAAGAGAATGAAAACTAATCACAGAAAGTTGCCCACCAATTGCCAAGACCTCTAATGCACCATCTAAAACCTTGTGGATCTCTTCTAACTCACTGTTCACATAAATTCGAATAGCCTGAAAACTACGCGTTGCCGGATGCTTTTTCTTTTCTCTTTTTGGACAAAGGCGTTCAATTAATTGTGCGAGTTGTAAAGTACGTAAAAACGGCGTTTCTTCACGATCGGCAACAATCGCACGCGCAATTCGGTAAGCAAACTTCTCTTCGCCAAAGGTTTTTAATACCCAACCAATATCATCAACATCGGCTTTTGCTAACCATTTCGCTGCGCTGATACCTGATGTAGGATCCATGCGCATATCCAATGGACCGTCGCGCATAAAGCTAAAACCGCGCTCTGCATCATCAAGTTGCGGTGATGAAACGCCAAGATCTAATAGCACACCATCAATTTTACCAGTCAGCCCTAACTCTTTTACATAATCAGCCAAACCAGAAAAAGGCCCATGAACTATGGTAAAACGAGGATCTTCTTTCATTAACAGCTCCCCGGTTGCGATCGCGCGCGGATCCCTGTCGATCGCAATTAAACGTCCGTTTTCACCGAGCTGTTTTAAAATATGGCGAGAGTGACCACCTCGGCCAAACGTACCATCAACATAAATGCCATCTTTTTTTATAGCCAAGCCATTAACCGCTTCATCAAGCAGTACCGTGATATGTTCAACCATTACAGTGAAAACCCCTTTAATCGTTCGCTTAATTCATTGCCCGTAGGTAAACCTTGTTGTAAATCTTGTTGTACTTGTTGATGCCACATATCTTCGTCCCACAGTTCAAATTTATTTAATTGCCCAACCAACATGACTTTTTTTTGTAGTTTTGCATGTTGTCTTAGCGTTGGGGCAATTAAAGTTCGACCACCTTTATCTAATTCACTCTCTGTTGCATAACCTAAAATCAGTCTTTGCAAACGGCGTTCTTGTGGATCTGTACTTGATAACCCACGTAATTTACTTTCAATTAATAACCACTCATTTAACGGATAAAGCAATAAACATGGCGACTGAAGATCTATAGTGCACACAAATTGACCGTTGCAAGTGTCCGTCAACCACTCACGGTATCGTGTTGGAATAGCGATTCTTCCTTTGCTATCAAGATTAATTACACTTGCGCCACGCAACATAAAAAAAGATCCACGAGTCAGTTTCGGTGAAAAATGCTTTATTATAGAATAAAAGATCCACTTTTATACACTTTTCACCACATTAAACGAAGAAGTCTAATAAAGTGCGTAATTATTGCAAGTAAAGCGGCTTTTATTTTTATGCTTTTCTTCACATAAAACTGATTAAGTTGTTTAAAATTGTAAAAAGTTAAGTTAAACAGTGGAAATGTGAAATTATTATCAATATTGGTCAGGCTGAGTTTGGGCATGTTATACTCTCTTGCTATTAAATTTTTTAATCTATTTATTAAAGGAATATCCTTTGCAAGACCAACAACTAAAACAATTCGTGTTACAACAACTTGAAGATATGAAAGCAAAAGACGTTACTATTATTGATGTTTCAGCTACATCAGATGTAACAGATACTATGATTATCTGTACAGGTAACTCTAAACGCCACGTTCGTTCTGTTGCCGAACAAACTGCACTTGCTGCCAAAAGAGAAGGTGAAACACCTTTAGGCATAGAGGGTTTAGAAGGTAGTGAGTGGGTACTACTAGACTTAGGCAACATTGTTGTGCACGTTATGCAAGATGAAACTCGCCAGTTCTACCAGCTTGAGAAGCTTTGGGAACAGTGCGCTTAATGAAAATTCAGTTAATCGCAGTGGGCACAAAAATGCCTGACTGGGTTGAAAAAGGATATCAAGAGTATGCCCGGCGTTTCCCTAACGAGATGCAGCTTGAGCTGCTGGAAATAAATGCAGGGAAGCGTGGCAAAAATGCAGATATAAAACGCATTTTAAAAAAAGAGGGTGAACTCACCCTTGCAGCCATCCCCAAAGGTAACAAAATTGTCACTTTAGAAGTAACAGGCAAAGCTTGGACGACCGAGCAACTTGCCAAAGAGATGACAAAATGGCAGTTAGATGCAAGAAACATCAGTTTACTGATCGGTGGCCCTGAAGGGCTTGCCCCGGAATGTATAGAAAAATCGGAACAACGCTGGTCCCTTTCCGCTTTAACCTTGCCACACCCTTTAGTGCGTATTATTGCTGCGGAAAGTTTATATCGCGCTTATACATTAACGATTAACCACCCTTATCATCGAGAATAAAACGTGGTAAAAAAGCGCATAAGCATAAGAAATCACTCGGCGGAATCCGCTCTTTTTATGCGCCGGACTTTGGTTGTTTTTATCGCCATTCTGTTTGCCATCGGTGTTTTAATTAGCAACCTCTATTACCTGCAAATCAGCTCTTTTCAAACTTATCAAACACGATCTAACGCCAATCGCATTAGTGTGCAGACGGTGCCGCCTAATAGAGGCCTTATTTATGATCGAAATGGCATAATCCTTGCTGAGAACCGCCCTGTATATAGCTTGCAGGTGATTGTTAATAAAACAAAAAACCTGAAAGCCAGCATCGAAGAACTGCAGCAGTTAATGTCATTGACTGATAAAGAAATTGAACGTTTTCATACTAAAAATCGTTATTCGCGATCTTTCAAAGCAATTGTTATTCGTGACAATCTTACAGCAAAAGAGGTCGCATTATTTACCGTTAATCAGCATAAATTTAAAGGGTTTGCTATTCAGGCCAACCTGAAACGTTTTTATCCTTTTGGAGATGCATTTACCCATGT
>NZ_CEZLMY010000085.1:0-9163 GCF_983033635.1 Psychromonas sp.
ATATAAATCTTGTATATAGATTTGTGAGCGACGTTTTTCAAAACTTACATAGGCAAGTTTACGCCCGTCAGGAGACCATGCTGGTGACATAATTGGCTGCTTTGAACGCAAAATAGTTTTTTCACCATAACCATCATAATCCGAAATACGCAGCTGATAAGGGTGTTCGCTGTTACGATCCACTGCTACATAAGCGAGGCGGGTTAAAAATGCACCTTTCACGCCGGTTAATTTCTCATAAACAACATCACTAATTTGGTGTGCATACTGACGCAATTTAGCTGTTTTCACTGTGCTGCGACGTTTATCTAAAACAGGGCTGTATTCAGCCAGATCGACATTGCCTTTAACAACATCTAATAACTCATAAGTGATAATAAATTTGCCCGCCTCTTCGGCTGGCTTTATTTCCCCCATTACAATCACCTCAACACCCATTTTATGCCACAAAGCATAATCAATATTGCTGCTATTGGAGGGGGTCTTAGCCATTTTATCAATCGGTATTGGACTGAATTGGCCGCTACGCTGCAGATCCGCCGAAATTCTTTCTGAGATATTTTCAGGTTTTTTGCCTGCACCAGACCACTTAAAAGGAATAACAGCGATTGGGCGGCCGCTATTGATTCCGCCAGTAATCAATATTTCTAAGCGGGCAGAGGCCTGCGCTGAAATAATAAGCATTGACAATGATAATAACAAACGTAATAACATAGGTGATTTTCCTTATAAATCAGGATCTAAGGTAACATTGATATCACGAAATTGTGATGCAATGTCAGGATCTTCAGGCATCGAAAATGAATGCGCTTTTAATGTGGCACGTTTAGCTGAATCACAAACTTTAAGATCACCACTAACTCGGTTAACACTCAATACAAATCCATCAGGTGCCAAACGAATTGCCAGCGTACAACTTTTACCTTTCATAGCTGGAGCAGTAATCCAATTATTCTTAATTTTACTCTTAATTAATTCTGTATAACGCGTAATTTCAATCTGCTGTTTAGAGCTTTGCGCACTGGAAAACTCATCAGCAAATTCCGCTTCCATCTGCTTATCAAGTTCAGCCTGGCGTAAACGCTCTTTTTCAGCAGCGGCTTTACGTTTCGTTTCCTTTTCCGCTTTGAGCCTGGCTTCTTTGAGCGCTTTTGCTTTAGCAGCTTTTTCCGCTTGAACTCGTTCAGCCTCTTTTTTCTTACGTTTTTCCTGTGCATTTTTCTCAGCCTTTACACGCTCAGCTTCTTTCTTTTTACGCTTAGCATCTGCAAGTTTTTTTGCTTTATCCGCTTCCTGTTTGGCTTTTAACTTCTTGGCTGCTAATAATTTTTCAGCTTGAATGCGTTCAACTTCTCTCTTTTTACGTAATACTTGTGCTTTCTCAGCTTTAATACGGTCAGACTCGATTTTCTTACGTTTTTCTTCTGCACGTTTTTTCTCGCGTTTAATACGCTCTTTCTCTTTACGAGCCTGCTCTATTTTTCTTTTTTCGGCTAACGTTTTTTCGTTTTTACGTTGTGCTAAATCATCAAACATTTTCTGACTCACCAATGAGGCGTTAATGATTGGCGTTTTAGGTTTTTCCTTGGGCAGGGAAAAATCGATATTCATCAGTAATACACCACCAATAATAAGGTGCAGTGCAACTGCGGTAATAAATGCGATTACTGTTGAACTGTTTTTCATTATTCTTCTGGCTCAGTCATTAAACCAAGTGATGGTACGCCCGCTTCCTGTAATAAAACCATTAAATCGATAACACGTTTATAAGAAACATCCCCATCACCTTTTACCACAAATTGTGCATTGCTATCTAAAGCTAACTGCGCACTGACTAATGCACTCATCTCATGAGCATCAAGCGGGGTTTCAACACTTTCACCGACATTTAAATAATAACGTCCCTGTTTATCGATAGAAGCGATCAAAGGCGGTTTACTGTCATCGGGCAAAGGCTGTGCAACGGCCTGCGGCAAATCAACTTTTACCCCCTGCGTTACCAGCGGTGCGGTGACCATAAAAATAATCAGCAGCACCAACATAACATCGATATAAGGAACAACGTTAATTTCTGCAACAACGCGACGTCTTTTGGGACTACGATATGAATACTGCATACGCCCTACTCACTTTCGGTCATAGATTGACGGTGTAAAATTGAGGTAAACTCTTCCATCAAGTTAATATAAGCCGTTTCCAGTTTGCCAACTTGGGTTGAAAAACGGTTGTAAGCCATTACCGCAGGAATAGCGGCAAATAGCCCCATCGCAGTGGCAATCAATGCTTCCGCGATCCCTGGTGCAACCATAGTTAAAGTTGCCTGCTGCACTTCACCTAAAGCAATAAATGAATTCATGATCCCCCAAACCGTACCGAACAGACCGATATAAGGGCTGATCGAACCAATCGTCGCTAAAGAGGGGAGGCCAGTTTCTAAGTCATCAATCTCGCGTGATAAAGTGACACGCATCATACGATGTGCACCTTCAGTGACACTATCAGCGTTACGCCCCGGAATACGGTGCAGACGCGAGTACTCTTTAAAACCGCTATAAAATATTTTCTCTCCGCCAACAATACGTTCACTGCGCGCGGCTGTTTCTTTATATAGACGACTTAAATCATGCCCTGACCAGAAACGCTCTTCAAAATGTGCCAAGGAGTTTTTTGCGGCATTAAGCATTCTTGAACGAGAAAAAATCAATGTCCATGAATAAATAGACATTCCTAACAATAGCAGCATTACAAATTTAACAAGCCAACTTGCTTGTAAAAACAGACTTATAAAAGACATATCAGCTTGCACTGGACATTACCTCAAGTATTTCAGCTGGAATAGCTGTGGGTTTCATTTTCTGCAGATTTACACAGGCGATTAGAGTCGTTGCTTGGCAAAGAAGTTCCCCGCTTTCATCTATAATTTCCTGCTTAAAGAGCAAACTTGCTTTGCGAAAAGAGACAACTTCTGTTTTAACGGTAATAAGTTGGTTAAATCGTGCTGATTTAACACAATCCATTTCCACTTTTTTTACCACAAATGCAATATTTTTTTCCAATAAAATATCTTGTTCGATATTAAATTCACGTAAAAACTCAGTGCGTGCGCGCTCAAAAAACTTCAAATAATTTGCATAATAAACGACACCACCGGCATCCGTATCTTCATAATATATTCGTACTGCTAATGTTGAAATTAACACACTGTTTTTCCATAGATAAAAATTTGTTATAAGCTACTATAATTGCGTTTTATTGTCGACTAAAGAGTCTGTATTTGTAGCCGCCGCCTACAAAAAAGGGGCGATTAGCAGCCCCTTTTTATTAGTCATTTATAGTGATTTGATTATACAAACATCCTGGCGATGAAAGTAAACAAAATGAACCATGCAAAATAGGGAGAAAAAATAACTCTCCACAAGAAAAATCGAGGTTCAAAACCTATACCATGCACAAACGCTGCGCTTAATGCGATCATTAAAATAGTTAAATAACCATGATCTAATGAAGCAGTGCTGTCTGCGATATGATTTGGATTGACCAGTAATAAACCGCTTAACAGTAACGCTAACAAGATAGAAATAAAACGTGTTAACGCATATGAAAACGGTTTATGGATTAAATCAAGCAGATCATTAATCTTCATCGTTTTCAGCTTGCTGTACATCTTTTTCATTGGTTTCGAGCTGTTCTAACCACAAACCATTAATGATGCCAAATGAACAGGCTAACAAAATGCCTAATATCCACGCAAAATACCACATAGAACTCTCCTAAATTAAATTAATATGCTGAATGTTTATATTTCGCCATAAATTCTTTACCTAAACGACCGAACATTTTCAGGTAACACCAAGTGGTATAAAGCAGAATAATAGGCAGGAAAATAGCAGCAGCTATGGTCATAATATTAAGTGTTTTTTCACTTGAAACAGCATCCCAAACTGTAAAGCTAAAGTTAGGATCAATGCTTGATGGTAAAATAAACGGGAACATACTGAATGCACAGGTTAATAACACTCCCGCCTGGGTAACACTGCTGCAGAAAAATGCAAAACCACTACGATTATATTTGCTGGCAATCCAGGTCAATAGCGGGAATAACAAGCCCACTGCTGGCGCAATCATAGTCAGTGGATATTTATCGTAATTTGCTAACCATGCACCTGGCTGTAGCTCTGCTGTTTTTAATAACGGGTTCGCCGGGCCACTGAGATCACCAATTGAAGTGATCACATAACCATCAATACCGTTTGCAATCCACACACCCGCTAATGCAAACAAAATCACCGCAAGCGGCGCACAAATCAGTGACACTAAACGTGCTCGCTGACGCAGTGCTCCTTCTGTTTTCATCTGCAGCCAGGTTGAGCCTTGTAAAACAAACAGGCTTAAGCTGAACACACCGACTAATAAAGCAAACGGGTTAAGCAGATCCAAAAATCCGCCCTGGTATTGCGAACGCAGGAAATCATCCAGTATAAACGGCACGCCCTGTAATAAATTACCAAAAGCCACACCGAAAATAACCGGCGGAACAACACCGCCTACAAAAAGGCCCCAGTCCCAGCTGTTTCTCCAGCGCGGATCTTCGATTTTACTGCGGTAATCAAAACCAACCGGGCGGAAAAACAGTGCAAACAGAGTCAGCATCATCGCCACATAAAAACCGGAGAACGCGGTTGCATAAACGGCAGGCCAGGCCGCAAAAATCGCACCGGCACCGGTAACTAACCAAACCTGATTACCATCCCAATGCGGCGCAATACTGTTGATCATAAGACGGCGTTCATCATCAGTTTTACCAATAACCGGGATCAGTGCCCCCACCCCCATATCAAAACCATCAGTGATAACAAAACCAATCAGTAACACACCGATTAGTAACCACCACAACATTTTTAACGTTTCGTAATCAAACATAATCAGCCCTGCCCTTGTATATTTTCTAATTGTTCGAAGTGATATTTACCCGTTTTTAAACTGCTTGGACCTAAACGCGCAAAACGAAACATCAGGAACATTTCAATCACCAATAACACAGTATAAAAAGCTGCAATTGAGATAATACTAAACAAAACCTTGTCACTTGAAACCGAAGATACGCCCATATGGGTCGGCAGGATTTCTGCGATAGCCCAAGGCTGACGGCCGTATTCCGCAACAAACCAGCCCGCTTCCATGGCAATCCAGGGTAACGGCAGACTGTACAGACAAATTTTATGGAAGAGTTTATTTTTTCCGATACGACTGCGCGCTGACTGATAAAACGCAAACAGGAAAATAAACAACATGACCATACCTGCGCCGACCATCACCCGGAATGACCAGAACATCGGAGCAACCCCCGGAATGCTGTCATCTACAGCCATCTGAATTTGCTCTTCGCTTGCATCAACCACATCCGGCGCATATTTTTTGAGCAGAAGACCGTAACCTAAGTCGACCTTTACCTCTTCAAAGGCTGCAATATTCTGCTCTGATTTATCACCTGAACGTAATTTCTGTAACAGGCCATAAGCTACCATACCGTTACGAATACGCAGTTCATGCTCAGCCATCAAATCTTTAAGACCAATCACTTGTTCATCAATTGAACGAGTGGCGATAATACCCAATGCATAGGGAATTTTTATTGCGTAATCGGTACGTTGCTCTTCTTGATTAGGAAGACCTATCAAGGTAAAGGCAGCTGGTGCAGGATGTGTTTCCCACTCAGATTCAATAGCCGCAAGTTTAACTTTTTGCACATCGCCGACTTCATAACCACTTTCATCACCTAATACGATAGTTGATAAAATACCGGCGGTACCGAACGCGGCCGCAATCGCAAAAGAGCGTTTAGCAAAAGCTGTATCTCGCCCTTTAAGCAGGTAATATGAACTGATCGCCAGTACAAACATCGCCCCGGTAACATAACCGGATGCCACCGTATGCACGAACTTAACTTGTGCAACTGGATTAAATACAAGATCAGCAAAGCTGGTCATTTCCATACGCATAGTTTCGTAGTTAAATTCCGCACCAACCGGATTCTGCATCCAGCCATTTGCAATTAGAATCCATAAAGCAGACATACTTGAGCCAAGCGCCACTAAGCAGGTAGAAGCCAGATGCTGCAGTTTAGTTAATCTGTCCCAACCGAAGAAGAACAGGCCAACAAAAGTTGATTCTAAGAAAAACGCCATCATGCCTTCAATTGCTAAAGGTGCACCAAATACATCTCCCACATAATGCGAGTAATAAGCCCAGTTTGTACCAAACTGGAACTCCATGGTCAGCCCCGTAGTAACACCTAGCGCAAAGTTAATACCGAATAACTTACCCCAGAATTTGGTCATATCTTTGTAAATTTCTTTTTTGGTCATCACATACAGTGATTCCATAATCACCAATATCCATGCCAGACCAAGCGTTAGCGGCACAAATAAAAAGTGATACATGGCTGTCATTGCAAATTGAAAGCGCGACAGATCGACTATTTCATCCATTGTTTTCTCCTAAAGTTAAAAATTTTTTAAACTGTTAAAACGTTTTATTATTATTATTATTTTGGCAAGGTTATTGTAGTAATTGCTCTGTTGCCTGCGTTTTTTCTATCGTAGAGATCTCACCAAACAGATGATCCTCATTAAAAGACACGGGATTAGAAAAGTAGAAATGTTTAATAGTAAAAATAATAATCACTTTAATGATTAAAATAAGTGCGATTTCACGAATTAAAGGAATCGAAAAAATTCCCTGCTGTGGTAACCATTTTTTAAACATTGTCAGCTCCAGAACATAAAACAAACGAACTTGTTAAGTTAATGTTAAAAACAGCGAGATACAACATCGCGATTTAACAACTATATAACAGCAATGACTTACAATTAATATGCGATTATTTATACTTAGAAACTTGATTTGGATCAAGTTTTATATAGAGGTTTTTTCTGCAAAAAAAAAACAAAGGCTGCAAACATCGCTCAATAAAATAAACAAACAAATATAGCTCGCAAAATTTCGAAGACCTTAGCATTCAATATTGTTAAAAACCCCAATTACTGTACATTAAAAAAAACTAATATATGATTTCGATATAAAGGATTGATAGCCATCAAATATTTTTTAGTAAGCGCTTTCTTACTCCTGGGTTTGATTAATTCCACCGCGGTTAGCGCGCAGCCGCTGCACTTTGCACTACTTTCAGCACGAGATTCTCAAGATGCTTTCTGGGGACCCGTCGAAGATTTTGCACAGCAGGCTGCCAAACAATTAGATATAAAACTTTCTATTCTTTACACAAAAAATTCGAAAAGAAATATGTTTAATTTGCTCGCAAAAGCAAAAGAGCTCAATGTTGATGCCGTCATCTTGCCCAACTTTGGACAGGTCGCACTGCAACTGGTGAAAGAAGCAGAACAACAACAGACCCCAGTCTTATTATTCAATTCCGGTTTCACAGGGAATAACAAACAACTAGCGGGTAAACCGCAGCAGAAGTTTAAGTATTGGCTCGCCAGCCTGCTGCCGGACGATCACCAAGCGGGATATCTGTTAGGCAAACATTTAATAGAGCAAGCTCGGCAGAAAAACTTCGCTGATAAAAATGGCACGGTACAGATCATTGCTATTAACGGCTCGATTGCAGATACCCCTGCGCGACACCGTTTAGCCGGTTTGCAAAGAGCAATCAAAGAAGATGGTAACAGCAATTTATTACGCAGTGTTCATGCTTACTGGCTGCAGAAAACGGCATACTATAAAGCCTTTCGTCTATCACAGCGTTATCCCGATGCAAAAGTCTACTGGACGGCGAGCGATATAATGGCGATAGGCGTTGAGCAGGCCTTAACTGAGCATGGCTTAATACAAGGTAAAGATTATCTGACCGGCGGCGTTGACTGGTCTCAACAGGGGTTAGTTGCCGTCAAACAGGGGCAAATTAGTACCTCAGCCGGAGGACACTTTATGGATGCGGCATGGGCGGTGATCATGTTATATGATCATTTTAACGGATCCCCCCTTAGCGCAGACTCTTTTTACCAATTTCAATCGCCAATGTCATTAATTACTTCCGCAGATATCGATCTGTTACTACCCTATCTAGAGTCGCATAATTGGCAAGATATCAATTTCCGTTTACGCTCAAAAGCGTTGAATAAACAGTTAAAAGAGTATGATTTCTCGCCGGCATCTGTATTAGAGGAGCTGCGCAAAGCGCAATAATTATTGCGCCGGTTTATCAAAACCAAAATGCAGATAAGTTCGATTGGTAGCGATCTGCCCTCTTGGGGTGCGTTGTAAGAAACCCTGCTGAATCAGATACGGCTCTAATAGATCTTCAATCGTCTATTTCTCTTCACCGATGGCAGCCGCTAAACTATCTAAACTTACAGGTCCGCCTTGGAAAGTATCTAAAATTGCCATCAAGGGTTTTCTATCTCAACTGTTAAATAAATTAATTAAGCTCTTCCTCTTGAGGGTTGTTAAATACTCGAATCAACTCTACAATTTTTAAATCAGGGTTAATAATTCCAGTATCAAGGGAGCTAAACATGAAACATTTTTTGCTTAGCTTATGCCTGTTCTTAAATTTTTTTATTGCCACCGCGGTTAGCGCGCAGCCGTTACACTTTGCATTAATTTTAGATGCTGATTCTCAAGATCCATTCTGGAGACCCGTCGAAGATTTTGCACAGCATGCTGCCGAGCAACTGAACGTAGAGCTAACCGTTCTTTATGCACAAAGCTTGAAAAGAAATCATATTAAGCTGTTTAGCAAAGCTCGAAAACAAAATGTTGATGCCGTTATCATTTCCAATCAAGGACAGATCGCACTTAAATTAATCAAAGAAGCAGAGCTTCACCAGCTGCCGATATTTCTATTTAATTCCGATATCACTCCTAAAAACAAAAAATCAGCCGGTAACCCTCAGCAGAAATTTCAATACTGGCTCGCCAGCCTGATACCTGATGATCATCAGGCGGGATACTTATTAGGTAAATACTTAATCAAGCAGGCGAGGCAGAACAACTTAACTGATAAAAACGGGACAGTTCAGATCGTTGCAATTAACGGCTCATTTTTAGAAACCCCTTCTGAATTTCGTTTAGCCGGTTTACAAAGAGCAATTGCAGAAGATGGTGACAGCAATTTATTACGCAGCGTTTATGCTTACTG
>NZ_CEZLMY010000085.1:9173-14869 GCF_983033635.1 Psychromonas sp.
GGAAACGGCATACGATAAAGCCCTTGGTCTATCACAGCGTTATCCCGATACAAAAGTCTACTGGACTGCTAGCGATCTAATGGCTATAGCTGTTGAGCAGGCCTTATCTGAAAAGGGCTTAATACAAGGAAAAGATTATCTGACAGGCGGCGTTGACTGGTCTCAAGCGGGCTTAGCCGCCGTCAAACAAAATCAGATTAGCACCTCAGCCGGTGGACACTTTATGGATGGTGCATGGGCGGTGATCATGTTATATGATCATTTTAACGACTCCCCCCTTAACGCAGACTCTTTTTACCAATTTCAATCGCCAATGTCATTAATCACATCCGCAGATATCGATCTGTTACTCCCCCGTCTAGAGTCGCATGATTGGAAAGATATCAATTTCCGCTTACGCTCAAAAGCGCTTAATAAGCATTTAAAAGAGTATAATTTCTCGCCAGCGTCTGTATTAGAGGAGCTGCGCAAAGCGCAATAATTATAATACCGGTTTATCAAAACCGAAATGCAGATAAGTTCTATTGGTGGCGATCCGCCCTCTTGGGGTGCGTTGTAAAAAACCCTGCTGAATCAGATACGGCTCTAATACATCTTCAATCGTCTCTTTCTCTTCACCGATGGCTGCTGCTAAATTATCTAAACCTACAGGTCCGCCTTGAAAAGTATCTAAGATAGCCATCAGCAGTTTTCTATCCATATAATCAAAACCTTGATTATCCACTTCGAGCATATTCAGTGCTTGTTTCGCGATCTCATCATTGATCACACTCGCTTTTTTTACCTGCGCATAATCGCGTACACGACGTAATAAACGGTTGGCAATACGTGGTGTACCGCGGGAACGTTTAGCTACTTCAATTGCCCCCGATTTATCCATGGTCAACTCAAGGTGTTTAGAACTGCGTAAAACGATATGAGTTAAGGATTTAAGATCATAATATTCAAGACGCTGCACAATACCAAAACGGTCGCGCAGTGGAGAGGTTAACGATCCAGCTCGCGTGGTTGCGCCAATTAAAGTAAACGGAGGTAAATCAAGTTTAATAGAGCGCGCGGCAGGCCCTTCCCCAATCATTATATCGAGCTGATAATCTTCCATCGCCGGATATAAAATTTCTTCAACTATTGGACTTAATCTGTGTATTTCATCGATAAATAACACATCGTTTTCTTCAAGATTAGTTAAGAGTGCAGCTAAATCACCGGCTTTTTCTAAAATAGGACCTGAAGTTGTTTTGATATTCACATCAAGCTCATTAGCAACGATATGTGAAAGCGTGGTTTTACCCAGCCCGGGCGGGCCAAAAATAAGCAGGTGATCTAATGCTTCATTACGTTGACGCGCGGCTTCAATAAAGATTTCCATCTGCGCATTAACTTGCGGCTGACCTTCATAATCAGCCAATAATTTAGGGCGTATCGCGCGATCAATAAAACCATCATCAACTTTTTCAGTGCCGGAAATCAGGCGATCTTCTTCAATCATTTTTATACCATGCTTTTAAGTGAACTGCGGATCAATAATTCGCAATCCATACCATCTTGATAAACTTGTTTAATCACTTTTTCTGCCATCAGCTGTTTATAACCTAATGCCACCAGCGCACTAATCGCTTCATCTTTAGCGTTACCACTGCGAAAGGTATTTTCTAAACCATTCTCAAAAGCCATTTTATCCGACTCAGGTGTTAATAAATCTGATCCCGTCCAGTTTTTAAGGCGATCTTTCATCTCCACCACTAAACGCTCAGCGGTCTTTTTACCCACACCCGGTAATTTAACTAACGAGCTCACTGCATCGTTATGGATACACTGCACAAACTGGTTTGCTGACATGCCAGATAAAATAGCAAGTGCTAACTTAGGGCCGACACCGTTTACTTTAATTAATTCGCGGAACATTGCACGTTCATGTTTATCGGAAAAACCATATAAGAGCTGTGCATCTTCACGCACTACAAAATGGGTGTAAATAATCGCTTCCTGCCCAATTTCAGGTAAAGGATAAAACGAACTCATCGGTAATTGAATTTCATAACCGACACCAGATACATCTAATAATACTTCTGGTGGTTGTTTTTCTAATAAAATACCACGTAGTCGACCAATCATTTTAAAACCTTGTTTGCTGCAGAAAAGCTAAGCATAGAAAACAACTGAGTAAATATCCAGTGTTATTTCATCTGCGTCCTTAATTGTTTGGAAAAATCATACCAATTTCACTAATTAGATGATCTATTTAGGCGCAGGAAAAATGGACGATAGCAAGGCATTGATTGCAGTAACTAGTTATTCTAATTTCAAAATCAATAACGAAGCTAGCATTCATTTTAACAAGCATAAATGAATAGATAACTAGTGGATTTGGTATTACAACCAGGATTTGATTTTATTCTCAAAGGCAAACAGAAATATTCCAGACCAAATAAACAAGAAGGTAACTGTTTTAACCAGGCTTAACTCTTCGCCATAAAAAACCACAGCAAACATAAACAGTAATGATGGTGCCATATATTGGAAAAAACCAAGTGTAGACAGTTTTAATCGTAAGGCTGCTTGCCCAAAAAATATCAAAGGCATCGCTGTAACAATACCCGCAAACATCAACCAGGCGTTTAACGACCATCTGTTAGTCAGCAAATTCGCAGTGTCTGTTTGCGCGACATAAATAAGGTAATAAAGGGCAACGGGTATAACCAGTAAGGTTTCAATAAACAACCCCGTCAGAGCTTCAATTTTAATTTTTTTGCGTATTAACGCGTAAAAAGCAAAACTGAATGGTAATACCAATGAGACCCAAGGCAGTTCACCTAACTGCAGCACTTGAATTAACACGCCAATCAGTGCCAGTGCTACTGCAATCCATTTAATACGGCTTAAAGATTCATTTAAAAAGATCAAACCTAACACGACATTAATAAGCGGGTTAATAAAATAACCTAAACTCGCATCTAACATGCGTCCATTATTAATCGCCCAGATAAAAACCACCCAGTTAGTGCTAATCAGTAAGGTAGTAACACACAGAAACACAAGCTTTTTAGGTGACTGACTGACTTCCAATACTTTAGGCCAACCACCTAAGAAAGAAAGGATAATGGCAGTGACGACTGCCGACCAGATAACACGATGCGCTAATATTTCATAAACAGGAATAAACTCTAAATACTTAAAGTAGATTGGAGCGAATCCCCACATAAGGTAAGCGCCAAGGGCATAAATAACACCCAAATGTGTTTCGGACAGATCTTTCATTAAAACCTCATAGGAAAAACAGAAATAAATTGATTTTTAACTCATTCCATTGAGTTTTTAGATTAACGGAAACGTCCACGTACCGTTTTTTTAACTTGCCCGGACATTGCCACCAGCGACTGCGCTGTATGAGCATGACAAATAGCAACAGCCAGACCATCAGCCGCATCGGCTTGCGGCCGGCCTGAAAGTTTTAAAATCTGCATCACCATCTGCTGTACTTGTTCTTTGCTTGCGCCACCTGTGCCCGAAACCGCTTGTTTAATCTGGCGAGCGGAATATTCACAAACATACAAATCAGCTTGTGTAGCAGCGACAATCGCAGCGCCACGTGCTTGCCCGAGTTTTAACGCCGAGTCCGGGTTTTTTGCCATAAACACTTGTTCGATGCCAAATTCAGTTGGCTGATACTGTTTAATAATTTCGCTGATACCATTAAAAATCATATCCAGTTTAGGTGCGAGCGTATCCCCTTTAGTGCGAATACAACCACTGGCAATATATATACATTTGCTGCCTTTTTGTTGAATCACCCCATAGCCGGTAATACGAGAGCCGGGATCAATACCAAGAATAATACTCACTACAAAACCTCTGAACAGGGACTTAAAACGGGAAAAAACACAATCGAAATTAACAATCAAAACAAGCGCCTACTGTACGCTTTGCTTTTGATTAGTGCAAAGATCCGATGATAATCATCATACAGATGGCAAAATTATTCGCATTTGAATTTTATTCGCTATCTTATTGATATATTTAATTTAACCCATTGTTATTTAGATATTTATTCTGTATCTATACAGCCGGAATAAAGTGCACAGGCAGCAGCTGTTTTTCATTTTATTTTGGCAGTTATAAATATTAAACAAGTAATTAGGGATATTTAATGAGAAGAATTTTATTCGCATTTTTAATCATACTTCCAACATCTTTGTTTGCACAGGATGTTATGGATGGTGAATTATGGAAAAGCCACTGGAAAAAAGATATTAAACCATGGTGGGTTGATCAATCAGCAAATGGGGAGCCTTTTGGCAATTTCCCTACTTCAAGGGAATTAACAGGCGCGCCTGTTTACGGTGAACAGTATATCCGCATGGTATCGCGACAGGTTTATACTTATGCGATGGGTTATCAGTTAACTGGTGATGAAATATTACTTGAGTATGCGCAAAAAGGAATAAATTGGTTAACAGAAAACGCCAGGGATGATGCTGAAGGATTCAAGGGCTATTATGCGATCCTTGATGGTCAGGGGAATTCTATTGGTGCAGATAAGTCATCTCAAGATCAAGCGTATGCTGTAATTGGCTATGCGGCAATGCATCATATTACCGGCGAAAACAGATACGCTAAACCTGTTGATGAAATGCGCGAGTTTGTATTCGATGGTGCGTTTTGGGATCCGTTGAATAACTCTCCGTATGATGCTTTAACAGAGGATCTGACCACTCCTGTTGAATTTAAAAGCAAAGGTTTGGATTCAGTGTCTGTACTCGATCATCTGAATGCCTATTTGATGCTTTATTATAACTCGCTTCCAAATGGCAATAAGCGCGATAAGGTGTTTAATGAGATTTCGACTTTGGGTGATTTGGTTTACGAGCGATTTTATAAAGATGGTATTTTCTGGAATACCCAGCTAAACAGAACGGATTGGAATGGGGATCATGTTGATATTGGTCATTCAATCAAATCTTACTGGCTTCTTGAACGAATTGGTCAAGAACTTAAAGCACAGGGAAAAGATCCTAAGCAGTTTCTTGCTATTCAAGCAAATGCTCTTGAAATGCTCCAGGCTTCTCCAAATGAATATGGCGCGTATGGACAGCGATTTTCCGGGGCACATGATGCGCTAACAGATCATCGTGCGGCATGGTGGGTTCACAGTGAGCTTGACCAGTATGCCGCTCTGCGACTGAAAGACAGCGCGGATATTGTGGCTCCTATTCTAGAGAAAAGCGGCCTGTTCTGGTTTAACTTTGTGGATACAGGTAGGGAAGTTCGCGGCATCCGAGATGGCGTTAAATTTGATGGTTCCCTATGGGGGGACGATGACAGCTGGACCTCAAAGCAGTTTTCCTGGAAAAGTGGCTATCATGAAACGGAACGCGCTTTATGGCTCTACCTGATGATGAATGAACATCAGAACAGATCATCAACACTCTATTATGCTTTGTCGCCAAATCAGTTTTCGAAGCGCTTGTTAGAAAATAGCCTGAAACCTTATATCTTCAATGGTGATATTGTGGATATTAATATACTCAATAAAATAAAGGGAACATCTCGATATAAAGTAGCAATTACTTACAGAAATATTAACTAACCTCAGCTCGGGATAATTTGCACTGCGGTGACTTTAAACGGTCACCGCCTTTTAATACCCATGTTACTTCAAGATGCAAAATCAGCAAGCCAAATTGTACTTAGATGCT
>NZ_CEZLMY010000086.1:0-14751 GCF_983033635.1 Psychromonas sp.
CATCAAGGTATCCGTTGAGATATAAGCCTAAAATTGCTTAACCGAACGGCATTAGAATAGTTAGTTCGGCTTTTTTATATCCTTCTGTTTTTACCTTCTATTTCTCATCGTCACTTAAGTCCTGATAAGAGAAATAACCACCTTTGCCTAGGCTTTTTGCTTTATACAATGCTTTATCTGCATGATTAATAAAGTCCTCTAAGCTGAGTGCATCTTGCGGTGAAATTGAAACGCCTACACTCGCGCCAACTTGCAGTGTTTTGCCATCAATAGACATAGGTTTTGATAGGATTTCTACCACTTTTTTTGCGGGGGTGATTGCATCAAAGCGATCATGAACACTGTTTATTATAATCGCAAACTCATCTCCGCCTAATCGAACAATAAGATCCACCTTACGGGTGATTTTTCGCAGACGTCTTGCCACTTTTTGTAATACTTTATCACCCATATTGTGTCCAAATGTATCATTAATGGGTTTGAAGTTATCTAAATCAATCATTAATAGTGCAACACTTAACTGCAAGCGCTGCTTGATATCTAAAGCATGTTGTAACTCGCGGTTAAAGTGACGGCGATTAGCGAGATCTGTTAAAGGATCGGTCAATACTAAATGCTGTATTGCCTGTTCATTTTTTTTACGTTGGGTAATATCACGAATAACAGCTGTGAATTTAATTTCACCGTTAATCTCTGATTGCCCTAGGAATATCTCTACTGGAAATGTCGAACCATCGGCATGTTTAATGATTTGCTCCCGCCCCTCGCTATGCAAATTATTATCTGGATTGGCATTATATTGTTGCAGCATTTTTTTATGTTGAATAGCTACTTCATCTAGCATTAGCATGGTGATATCTTTATTAATCAGCTCAGCTGCACTGTAACCGAGCATCTTCTCGGTTGCGGTATTGATGCTTTCAATGATTCCCTCTTTACTGGTGGTGATAATTGTATCGTGTACGGTATTGAGAATGGTATTAATTCTACGCTGGCTTGCTAAGGCATTTTTACGGTCAATATCAGCACTTTTTTGTAACTCAATTAAGTGATTGGCAAGTGCCAAAGCTTGTTCTGTTTTCTGCTCACTTTTTATTTGTAAGGTTTTAATTTCATCGAGTTGTTGTAATGTGGTTATATTCATTTTAGTTAATGATTTTTCACTTTTACGGCGTTTGCTTTGATGATTTTTAAAAATTCGAATGGAGCGAATCATCTGCTTGATTTCATAAATATGCTGCGAATGAAATGGCATAACTTTGTTGTGATGCTCGGCTGCCAGTGAAACCATAGATTGGGTGACTTTTTGCAGTGGTAAAATCACCTTCTTAAACATAATGTAACTAAAAATGAATAAGGTGATTATGCATAGTGCGATAATTGCTTGAATTAATTTATTGATACTATTTTGGATTGAGTGGATCTTTTCACCAACATTGACTATTTTACTTTTTAATTCAGTTTCAATGCGCAGATTAAGTATATCTAAGGCTTGTAGCGCTTTTTTATCATTAATAGCAGTAGCTATCTTACGTTTCGAGTGAGGCTGTTTTAAATTTTCCAGTCTAATTTGGTATTGGCTGACAGTATCTTGTAATATCTCTAATGCTTGTTTCTCTTCGGTGATTAATGGCATTTTGTAATATTTAGCAATGCTAAGCTGTAATTGATTAATGTTATTCTGCACTTCAGCCACATAATAATTGTCGTTACGTAACTGTAAATTTTTAATATTATGAATTAGCCCTCCGTAGCCCATCTGACCCACAATATCTGTAAGTAAGACAAACTTATCTGTTTGAGTTGCTTGGTCATAAGCCTGTTGTTTATCAATGTGTCGATTGTTTTGTTCAATAACCGTTAAAGCGCGTAAAGCGGGTTGATCATCTACCCGAATAAATTTATCTATTTTTTTTATTGGCGCATTTTCTCTGAATATTAAAGAAAGTTGATTTATTTTTGTCTGATAGTTTTTTACCACCTCCAGAATGTCGTTAAGTGCGTATCGCTCTGCATTACTTAATTGAAATGAAAGATACAATTCAATGATAGCCTCAACATTATGAAGATCACCCTTAATATCCTCCAGCTCTTCCGGGCTGTTATTAATCACTGCATTTTTTAATTTGTGGATCATTCCACCGTAACCTAAATAAGAGCGCATTGAGTTTTCTAAGCGTAATTTTTCAGAGCGTCCAACTTGTACCTCATCCCAAAGATTTTCAATTTGCAGCACATTTTCTTTGATTGTAAGCATGCTTGCGATTTGAATTGAGGTCATTATCAGGATCAGGGAGATAAGTAAGAAACTAATAAATTTTAGTGTGATGCGGTGATATATTGAATTCATAGAAAAACCTTTAATGATAAGTCTTAAAAATAGCCTTTACTTATATTTTTGTACAACAAAATAAAACTTACTATGGTAAAAATGTACGGCAGTTAACAATCTTTTTTATAGGAATAAAAATGAAAATAGTATTATTAGATGCATTAACATTAGGTGATAGTGATTTATCGGCATTAAAAAAACTGGGTGAGTTCAGCGCTTATTCCGTGACCTCAAATAAACAACGATTAGCACATATTGCAGATAACGAAGTAATTATTACTAACAAGGTAATAATTGATCAGGAAATAATTAAAGCCAATCCCCAGCTGAAATTAATCTGTATTGCCGCAACTGGGACCAACAACGTTGATCTGATTGCCGCTGAAAAGGCCGGGGTAGCGGTTAAAAATGTTTGCGGCTATTCAACCGAGAGTGTTGCGCAATCTACTTTTTCAATGTTACTGCAATTGCTTCATCAAAGCCGTTATTACGATCATTACACGCAATCAAAAGCGTGGTGCAACAGTCCTACCTTTACCCATATAGATAGCCCTTTTTCTGAAATTAAAGGCAAACGCTGGGGAATTATCGGCTTTGGCGCAATTGGACAACGGGTTGCTGAAATTGCGGGGGTATTTGGCTGTGAGCTTTGTTATTACTCGACCTCTGGTAAAAATAGCCAGCAGGCGATTCAACAAGTTGATTTGCAAACTCTTTTATCAAGTTGCGATATTGTCACTATTCATGCGCCGCTAAATGCACAAACCGAAAACTTAATTGATGAAAACGCGTTAAAGTTAGTTAAAAAAGGGGCGGTTATTCTTAATTTAGGGCGCGGTGGTATTATCAATGAGTTGGCTATGGCTAAAGCTATTGATCAGTATGATATTTATCATGGCACCGATGTATTAGCGGTCGAGCCGATGCAGCAAGATCATCCCTATTTTTCGGTGAAAGCACAATCTCGTTTACTGATAACACCGCATATTGCATGGGCAAGTTCACAAGCGCGAGAAACATTAGTGAATGAAATCGCTAAAAATATTGCATTGTTATAATAGTGAGTAAAAAAAGGGTGGATAAAATTTGTGCGAATTATAAGAATATATAGGATGATAATCCTGTGTTTAAACTCATTTTTAGATCATAAAAGCGCTTTCTGATTGATGACTGAACAACTAAAAAAGAATAAACAAAAGCTGACCGAAGTCAGCTTGTAAATAGAAGTAAGCAGGTATTTATTTCGGGGCTTTGCTATTTATATATGAGTTAAAAATAAAACCTTGCTGGTTGATATCGAAGCTCATTTTCATACGTGCGTCATAGTTAATTAAAAATAGCGCTTCTTCCGGTAATGTTTCACCTGCTAACTCTGTAGCTGTTACGATAGGTGTAAACATTTTTTTGAAATCAAACGAGAAATTATAACTGCCATTTTTACTTAACTGCTCTGAAGAGAGTGTATCAGCTACTTTTTTTCCTTTTTCTCCGTTGTATATCACCAGATGCTTGCCCTTAATCGCCAGCTTAGGTGTTAAGTTTAGTTGTGCAGGAATAGGGAAGATAGTTGCTAACTCAATTGGCTCACTATCATCGCTCAGCTGAATCTGTTGTAATTCAGGACTAAACATTTTCACTGAGTTGAAAATCTGCTGCGGATTATCGGCAGATAATGTAAATAACGCATCTAGACTTTCAAGCACGGGATCATCATTAAGCTGACTTATTGTGTAATCTAACACTGCAATGCTGAAACCTTTCACGCCATTGGCAATACTGGCGCTCATGCCAAGCATACCTATCGACTCTCCAGATTGGCTAATTTGCGCCTGTAACTCTGCAAGTGGCTGACATGAATAACTTGGTGTTTGCAGATCACTCCAAATATCGTTCAATGAACCTGCTAATTGGTTAATATCAAGACCAAGACCCATAGCAAATACATTATGCTCAACATCTGCTGTGTATTTTGGAATATAACCACGTATTAATTGTAATGCGTTCAAAATAGCTTGGTTTTTGCTTTCAACAATAGTCGCGACTTCAAGCGTTGATTCTTTTGCGTTGACTGCTAAACCTGTGTAACCAAAGACAGTTTGAGGCCAGTTATTGGCAATACTTGCAAAATCACTTGCACATTCAGCGCTGCGGATTGCAGCAAATGGGCTTTCTTGATTGTACTGTTTTTCAATAGCGACTATTTGGCGTGCTAGTTGGTTGCTATCTGTTGTGGTGAAACCTTTAATCAGTTCAATATGATTGATAAAACCAACGCTGGCTTGTTCAAATTTATGTGTTTTGATGATCTCTTCAATCTTGCCGGAAGCTGCTAATGAGTTTTCAGCTTTTGTTAAACCAAGTGCCGTGGCTAATAATGTTGGATCGTTATAAGGGGTATTAAGGGTAATTGTTAACAGCCCTTTATCGATTGCGATGATTAGCTCGATCATTGCAGGATCGTTTTCATCAGTTAATTGATATGCGCGATAATTTAATGATTGCAGTGTGCCTTTGCGGTGAGTAAAACCCGTTTCAAGTTCATTTTTATCTAATAAATCCCAAACTGCTTGCGGGTTTTCTATTTCAGCTTTTAAAACCGGTAACATGCCTAAGGTATAGAAGTAAGCGCGTAACTGCTGAGGAAAACCAAATGTTTTTATCAGTAAGTCAGGAGCTTTTAATCCATCTTGATAGGTTTTAAATATATTTAAGAGAAAGTTAAGTCTTGGGTTATTTTTATCATATAAATCATCAAGAACCTGTTGCTCGGCGGGGCTCGCCATCGTTGGCGTTGATGATAGGTAGTCTTTTAGCGGAAATGGTTCGAGTTGCCCTGTAAATATGGGGGTATCAGCAGGCACGTAATCAAGTACATTATAGCTAGTTGATGTTCCTTGCTGTTGGTTAAATATGTACCCGCCAACACCGGCTGCTGCGATAGCTGCGACGATTAATACTTTTTTCAAGTGATTCACTCCTGTTGATAATAATTTGTTTATATTACCGAAAAACCAAGGTATGGCTATTTAAAAATCAGCTTTTATTGATTTTTTACGGGTGGTTAAGTGGTTTGGGTATAACGTAAATCCTTTAAATTAAATCCAAGCGTGATCTCTTTCTGTAATGTAACCAGCTTTTTAGCTAATAGCGCATCTTCTTGGAATTGATGTACTTTTGTCAGGCGTTTATCTTGTTCATTGGCAGGTTGTTTTAATATATTATCCAGGCTTTGAAATTGCTGTAAAAGCGCTAACGCACCTTTAGCGCCAATGCCTTCAACCCCTTTAATTGCACTGCTGGAAATACCGGTAATAGCCCAATAGTCACATAATTGTGTCGCAGATAATCCCATTTTATTTTTTACCCGCAAGGCATCTGTGTAACTATTTTGAAAATAATCATAAATGATGATTTGTGAATTCAATAACTGGTAAAAACCTTTATCGGTAGAAACAATAATACATTTCTGCTGCTGCTTTGCCATTTTGTCGGCGAGTGTTGCAATCAGATCATCCGCTTCATCACTTTCTGTCACCAGAGAATCCACCCCCATTTCAAAAAATAGATCTTGAATCTTACCTAAATCTTGTTTTAAAAAAGCAGGGATAGGTTTTCGTCCCTGTTTATAGCTCGGGTATAATTGATGACGCCAGCTTGGTGTGTGGCTATCAAAAACGCAAATAACATGTGTGGGCTGATGAATGTTTAATAACTTTTTTAGCGCGTTACAAACTGTCGTTTGTGTTGCAATAAGTGCCGTCGTTGTTTCACCGTGCTGTTTATCCTGTACCGCGTAGATACGACGAATCAAATTCATTGCATCGATAATAAGTAGTGTAGAAACCATATTAACTGATAATCTTATAATAAGTCGTGGATAACGGTATGTGCTGAATCAGATTCATTTTAGCGACAATAATAAGTAGTGTAGAAACCATATTAACTGATAATCTTATAATAAGTCGTGGATAACGGTATGTGCTGAATCAGATTCATTTTAGCGACAATAATAATGCAGTGGCCATTATATTAACTGATAATCTTATAACAAGGTGTATAAACAGTGCCAGGCAGTTTCATGCGTCCCTGTTTGCTAAAGCTTTCTAATAATCGATCTACTTTTTGCATTAGTGATTTTTCGCCTTTGATTTCAAATGGGCCATATTTTTCAATCGATTTTATCCCGTCATCTTTAACATTTCCGCCAACAATACCTGAAAAAACACGGCGTAAATTTGCAGCTAACTCTTCGCATGGTTGGTCTTTGTGCAGTGTTAGATTAGCCATATTTTCATGACTCGGAACAAAAGGGTACTGAAAGGGGCTAGCAATTTTAAGTGACCAATTAAAAGAGTATGCATCACCAATTGCACGACGGTATTCTGTAACCTTTGCCATCGATTTTTTAATGACTTGTGCAACTAAAGGTGGATTGTCGATGATAATTTGGTAGTGCTGCAGTGCTTCCTCTCCAAGCGTATCGCTAATAAATTTGTCGATCGCTTCAAAATAAGGTTCACTTTCTTTCGGGCCAGTTAAAATAATTGGTAAGGGTTGACGTTTATTCTCAGGGTGCATCATTATCCCTAAAATATACAATAACTCTTCCGCAGTGCCTGGTCCTCCAGGAAAAATAACTATGCTATGAGCAATGCGTACAAATGCTTCGAGGCGTTTTTCAATATCGGGCAAAATAACTAATTCATTGACGATTGGGTTCGGCGGCTCGGCAGCAATAATACCCGGCTCGGTGAGCCCAATATAACGACCATCATTGACCCGTTGTTTAGCATGGCCGATTGTAGCCCCTTTCATTGGACCTTCCATTGCACCTGGCCCGCAACCTGTGCAAACATTTAGTTCTCTAAGGCCTAATTGGCTACCGACTTCACGTGTATAGGTAAATTCATTATCGTTGATTGAATGTCCACCCCAGCAAACAACAACGTTTGGCTCTACGCCAGGTTTTAAAATATTCGCATTACGTAAAATAGAGAAAACTAAGCTGGTTATTTGTGTCGCATTACTTTCATCTTTTTCGGGCAAGCGCAATTGTGTATTAACGTATAACAGATCGCGCATAACTGAAAATAGGTGCTCTTGGATACCCTTGATTAATTCTCCATCAATAAATGCATCTTCAGGCGGGTTTTCCAATTCAATCTTTACACCTCTTTCCTGGTGTAATACATTTATTTTAAAGTTTTTATACTGTTCTAAAATCTCTTTACTGCTGTCTGTATGGCTACCTGAATTAAGTACGGCAAGAGAACAGTTGCGAAACTGTTGATAAATATCGCATGCAGCACTGTCTTTTAGTTGGTTAACTTCAAGTTGCGATAATAAAGCCATGCTACCGACGGGGCTGATATGAGTGATCATAACGTCTCCTTGAATCTAATTAAGCATTAATTGCAAATAATTATAAATGTAGAATTTAGTAAGTTGGAAGCAACGAGATATTCTGAACTAAAAGGCGGGACATGAACTCTGCACTTCTAAGTTGCGTCGCTATAAGCATAAGATAAAAACAGATAGTTTCCATCTATTTCTTTTTAAAGCAATGAGTTACTCTTTTTCAAAATAAACAACTTGATCACGGCCATTGTTTTTCGCATGGTAAAGTGCCTGATCTGCACGTTCAAAAACGCTGTCAATATCATCATCTTTACAAAAGCAGGTACTGCCTATTGAAATGGTGATACTGATGTTCTCTTTTTTAAATTTAAAAGGGATCATTTTTATAGTGTGACAAAGTTTTTGTAACACTACCTGCATCTGTTGTTGATTTATATCCGGTAGTAACAGAGTAAATTCTTCACCACCATAGCGCGCAATAAAATCAGCATTACGTAATGATCTTTGCAGTGTTTGCGCTATCACATTTAATACTTTATCACCCGCTAGGTGACCAAAAGTATCATTTATTTTTTTGAATTTATCGATATCAATAACCGCCAAATTAAGTGGATGCTGATAACGCTGATAACGGGTAAATTCAATTTGTAAGCGTTCACTCCAAGCCGCACGGTTTGGAATCTTGGTTAGAAAATCAGTATGCAGTTGCTTGTTTTGCTGCTTAAGTGTGTTTTGGTAGTTTTTGGTTTCGTTCTGCAGCTCTTTTATCTCTCTGACCATATTTTGGAATTGCTGGCGAACTTGACGCTCTTTCTCACCCTCTTTTGCTTTAATTAGTTGCTCAACGCTTTCAACGTAAGAAAAAATATTCTTTCGTAACGATTCTACATTGATTGCTTTTTCAGCTTCTTTTTTGAGCCGGGAAGATTTCTTTTGAATCGTTTTAACACATAGATCTTGCTCTTCAAAAGCGCTTTCTGCACGTTTGAGATTGTTTGCAAAATTAAGATAAAACTGTGTCAGGCTATCATTTAGTGTATATAAAAAGTGGCGCGATGAGCGACGTTCTTCACGTGTACTGTCAATAATAATTGCGATAATACTCATGCAATACTGAGGCAGCTTAAGCGGATTATTGGTGCAAACTATTTTCTGGCGGATGGTCTCGAGTTGTTTGATATATGCTTCGCCAATATCAAGATTAAGAATCAGCTGCTGTAACTCTTCACATAAGCCATCAAATAGTGAAGTGTCTTCATCGATAGGCGTTGTTTTACTATTAGTTAGATCAATGACAACACGCTGGTATATTTTGATAATGCCGGTGAGTTCATTGTGGTGTTCAATAATTGAGTAAGGTTGCGCGATAGACTTTGCTTGCTCAATTTTATTATTAACAGGCTCAGAGAGCTCAGGCAGCCTTTGTAATTGCAGTTGCGATTGCGATACGATTAACCGGCCTTCAGACAAGGTACTTTCTAATGGAATTTCTAACTCATTGAGTTGTTCAGTGCATTCTTCAAGGAGCTTGAGCGTTGTTTGCTCAGAATGGCTGTTTTGCAGCTTTTTTAATAAGCTTTTTTGGTATTGATCAAATGTTATATTTTGTCGAGCAGTTCTTTTAAATAACTGTTGGAGTAGCTTGAAAACAGCTATTTTGGTGGTCATATGAGTAATTCCAATAAATATTTCAGGCTTCCGATTATCATTAACTTTACCTGGTTGTGCAAGTGTAGCTTAGAAAAAAGCACAAAAAATGGGTTATTTATCGGGTTTTGGCCAATTTAAAATATGATCCGTGTGACTACTATTTATTTTGACAATGCCTTTATCTATCGCTGCTTGCCCCAAAATCCACAAATCGCCATCAAAAAAGGCGGGTTGTAAATTATCAATCGCGTACAACTCAACCCAGCTGCTTTGCAGCTTCGCATTTCTAATTTGACTGGCTGCAAATAGTGCCAAACTACTTAAATTTAACGTACGGTTTGCATTAATTGCGCGGCTGGCATTATTTAAAAACGGGAAAGCAACGACACCACAGGAAACAGTGCTTGATAGCTGATATTGCTCGGCAAAAGAGGTGAAAAATCGTTGTATTTTTTGTGCGAAATCGCCCGCATCTTGATGCTCTTTTTGTTTGCAGATGAATAAGATTTGGTTGTCGCGAATCTGAAAAATATCAACACTCTTAGTAAAATATATTTTTAGCGCTTCTCCAAGTTTTTCTTCTATTTTCTGTGCACCGTAAATACCTGTTAATTCATTTAGTTGAGATAGAAAGGGGATGTTAACCAGTGCATAATAAAGCGGCTCGTCACGATAAATATAACTAAACTGGTTATTGTCGGCGTGTTGTAAAGGCAATTTAGTACGGGCGTGAAATGCAAGTTTTTGTTGAGCGCGTTTATCCGCATCACTGAGTTTTTTATTGCGGGTTAATGTGTAAAAAAACAGCAGTGCAACCAGTGTAAATAAACTCATTGAGCTGTAGGTAAGTGTTTTAAAACGATCGGTTGTTTTTTGTAATTGTATATTTTTAGTTTCTAACTGCTTTTGTTGTTGTGTTTTTTCAAATAGCTGCAGTTGCTCGCTAATTTGTAACTGTTGTAACTCAAATAGGTGTTCTTTAATGCGGTTTTGTAATGCATGGAAGTTTTTGAAATGTAAAATTGCTTGTTGCAGGTTGCCTGTTATCTCATAACTTAAGGCTAACATTTCAAAAGCTTGTACACGTAAGGAAAGATATTTGTTGGTTGAAAGCTGTAACACTTTTTCCAGCTGTAAAATTGCCAGTGCAGAATCTTTATTAATAATATTTAATTGCGCTAGTAGCAGTAAGCTTTCTATCTGATAGCGTGGTTTATTTAAGCGGGTGAAGTGAAAACGTGCATTTTGCAAATATTTTTGTGCTAGTTCTAACACTTTGTTGTCATTTTCTCTGTTTTTATTGGCAAGATAAGTACGACCTATCTCAAGGTAAACGTGGGCGAGCAGATCACTGTGTTTATTGTTTTCAATTAACTCTAAGGCATTAAACAGGTAAATAAGCGCATTATTATTTTCGTTATTTTGGCGTTTTAAAATAGCAAATTGAATTAAGCTCTCGGCTTGTTTGATCTTATTTTCAGTGGATAGATAAAGCTCTACGCGTTGCTTGGCAAAGTCGAGTGCGATTGGGAAACGATATTTCTTTTGATATATCTTTGCGATGCTGTTTTTTACTTGGCCGCTTAGTTTAATAAAAGCGTGCTTATCGGCTAATCTATTGGCTATCAGGAAAGAGGAGGTAGCTAATTGTTGCTGGTTGATTTGATCATAATAAAGCCCGTAATAATAAGCCAACCAAGCATCTAATTTCGTTTTCTGACTGCCCTTAATGCGTTTTTTTGCTTTTTCTAATGCATTCAGTGCATTGCTATAATGGTTTGCTTGTAAAGATAATTTGCTGATTGTGAATAGTAGCGCAACCGGTAAGTTGGGCGAATCAGTCAACGGCGTTTTTTCAATTCTAGACGCAGTATCTGTGAGTATTTTCAGTAATAATAGATTGCTTAATTGCGGACGTTCCTCTTCAGGGATCTCTGATGCAATCAAGTTTAATGTTCTTATTTCATCACTGGACAAGCTCGGGTTTTTTAATAATGGCTGTAATAAATTTAGCGCGCTTGCGTAATCTTCTATTTGTGCATAACAAAAAGCCAGTAATTGCGTTGGAAAAGCATATATGGTCCCTGTTGGCTTTTCTTCAATAATACCCTTGGAGTTAATTTTAAATGACTTGTGTTGAGTAATATATTGGCTGGTCGTTTCCACACAGTTAAGCGGATCGGTATAACGTGCGTCATAAGCCTTTCTAAGCGGTGCGGGAACCTTTGCATCAATTAATTCTATCGCTAGCGTTGATAAACTAACCTGCAATAAAATAAGTGCAAAGATAGGACGAATGTATAAGCCAATATATTTCATAAAACCTGTTTTTTATTGTCGTAGCAAACGGATATTATTAATAACAGCGCGGTTTTCTGTTGCGCGTAACGGGTTAATATCTAAACCGCCTCGGCGAGTATAACGTGCGTAAACAGAAAGCGAATCTATTTGTGCAAATTTCATGATGTCGCAATAGATCCTCTCAACACACTGTTCATGAAACTCATTATGTTGACGGAAAGAGATTAAATAACGCAGTAATTTTTCTCTGTCTAACTTTTTACCTGTGTAGCTAATTTCAACACTTCCCCAGTCTGGCTGGCTGGTAATTAAACAGTTAGATTTTAACAGATGTGAATACAAGGTTTCCGTTACTGTCTCTGCCGAGCTGATATCCTGCAGGTAGTTGGGAGTGAGCTGATAGTTATCTATTTCGATATCTAACTCATCTAAACATGTACCATTGAATGTGCCGAGCTTATCCGCAAACTGATCCAAGTCGCCATTAAGTTCAACACTCACCGCTTTATTGGCGCATTTAGAAAGGTCTGCTGCTAATATTTTTTGCACCTCATCTATCGAGGCAAACTTAGTTTGGTTAAAGCTATTTAAATATAACTTAAATGATTTTGACTCAATTAAATTATCGCTGTCAAATGGCACTTTAACTACCCCAGTTGCAACAACCGGTTTTCCTTTACTGTTTAACCAGGATAGTTCATAAATATTCCATAAATCAAAGCCTACAAATGGCAGGTTATCTGCTGTTAGTTTTAATTCATTGCGATTTAAACTGCGCGGCACACCTTGTAATAAGCTGGCTTCGTAGATGCTTTTGTATTCTGTCGCTTTTCCAAGAGAGAGGTTTTGCAGCGCTGAATTTTGTTCGTAGAGTGGTTTATTGGTCATATTTATTAGCTTTTATATTTTTTAAGAAAGACAAGTTTATACCCAAACTACCTGATATATGCAGATTCAGGTAGTTTGAGTATATAATGCATCTATTGTAACCAAAATATAGAAATATTCGAGCAATGAATAATACAACACAAACACAATTATTTGCACTTTTTGAGCGTCAGCAAACACTTTGGCAGCAGCAGAAACAATCATTACCGTTGCAGATCTTTGATCCGGAGTGGATCTCACCTTGTCAAGTTGGCGATGTGAAGGATGATAAAATTGAATGGTCATTCGTTAAGCGCGAACAACAAATTGATCTGAGCAATATCGAACAGGCATTAGAGATACAACTGCATCCGAGCATTAGCGATTTTTTCTGTAGTGCTTATGGCGATTGTGTACCTTGTCTATTTGAAGAGCATCCAATCGAGTTGATCCAGGTCTGGAATGAAGATGACTTTAAACTGTTACAAGAGAATATGATTGCCCACTTTATGATGCAGAAACGCTTAAATAAACCTGCTTCGATGTTTATTGCCAGCTGCAGTGATGAGATGCAAATTATCTCTATATTAAATGAAACAGGGCAGGTGCAGTTAGAAACATTAGGAAAAGGCCAGGAAGCTATTTTAGCTGAAAATGTAGCTGATTTCTTAGCTGAGCTTCAGCCGGTTATTTCAGACTAGTTCATCAGGACGGTTGCAAGTCATAATGGTTAGTGTCAAGTTTGTGTGAAAAACAAACATCTAAAATGTGATCTTGGCGGGTGTAAAGGTTATGGGGATCTTGTTTTAGTTATATAAGACAGGAAATATAAACATCTTCAGCAGATGAGTAATTCCTATCTTTTAATCTCCTGTAAAGAGAATCCTTTCGAATCTAATTTATTGGATCCGTCCATGGCTGTGCCGTGTGGCCGGAAGATAGATTTGAATTTACAGGCAGCATCGGGCCTGTTTGATAGTAGCGGTTTTTGGGCTCCTGATATTGCTTATCACCAGTCCAGTATGGGCCGACAATATCAATCAACTTAACCGGGAAGGGCTTGTTGGCCAGAGTTTTAAAGTATTGAAAACATTCCGGTTTGCTGGCGGTATCCTTAAAGACAATCATCTGCTGGTATTTCCAGGCGGTGCCTGACTTTATGGTCTGCGCGCGTCTGTAATCCGCAAATTGGCAGCCGCTAGGACGCGGCCCTATGATATCAGTTGTATTGAGCTTAACGACAAAGGTCCAGCCGTCTTGGCCTGGACCTGAAATAAGGCCATCTCCATGCACAGTGCCTGTTACGATCACATAAGAGTTATTTGAATATTGATAATAACCGCTGACCTGCACCTTATTATTCCAACCAAGGCCGGGGATCTCACCACCACCAATCGGATGAAAATCTATATTGTCCATTACATAGACCCCGCTGTCGCCTTGTGGAGCACTCGCTGGATCTTCTTCTTTTTGCAGTTTGCTGCTGCCTTGTATATTACCTGCAACGGGCTGCTTCAGAATCGATGTTTTGCTTAGATTTTTTGTGCTAGTGGGCGAAATGCTTTGGCTATCTGCCAGCGCACAGCCAATCCAGTTGAGAGTCAGGCAGAAGGTAATGGTCACAGCCCATTTTGTCTTGATATAAAAGCGTGTAAACACTTTGTTTTGTCCTATTTTCAACATCTTTGCATCTCCTTGTTATTGTGCTGCTTGGTTGGATTATTTTGCCGCTTTTACAAATATCAAAAAATAAAAATAATAATAAACAACGATAAAAAGGAGGAATTTGCTTCTAGCGGATGCTTTATCAGCAGGGCAAAAAGTCAGCCTTATCTTTGAAATAAGCCGTTTTTGGCTACAAAACTGCAATATCGTAGTTGCTTGTACTGAGTATAGAAACAATAAACGCCATAACAAACTGCTGGGCAATAAATTTGCTAAGCCTCATTGTCTAGCCTGTGGAACTGCTGGCATCATTATCAATTAGTTGCCCGCAATATGATTCAACTTGCTGTTTAAGAATATTAATTTTGTTATAAAAGCATCTTTGTTGGATAGGCTATGCTTACTAGTGAGTAAGCTGCAGTCTAATTATCTGTTATGGCAATTAATAGCAAATCCGATAATTTTTAATTCAGTTATGCTTGTTAAAATGAATGCTAGCGAGAGATAAAACTATGTTTTAGTCTTTGTTATTGATTTGATTCATAACATCCTGTTATTCACCACTTCGTGGCCAGCTA